>CAZJFI010000183.1:0-2426 GCA_964545265.1 uncultured Phocaeicola sp. | reverse complement strand
AAAATTATAATATCATGAAAGAAGAATTGATTAAGAAATCGTACGAAATTGCGAAAGAACGTTATGCCGAAATCGGTATCGATACAGACAAAGTGTTGGAACAGTTGCAAGACTTCCACTTGAGTATGCACTGCTGGCAAGCAGACGATGTAAAGGGTTTTGAAGTACAGGCAGGTGCCATGTCGGGCGGTATCCAGTCGACTGGTGACTTCCCCGGTGCAGCCCGTAACATCGACGAACTCCGTGCCGACGTGCTCAAGGCCAAGTCGCTTATCCCGGGTACTCACCGTTTGAACCTCCACGAAATCTATGGTGATTTCAAGGGTAAGGTAGTTGACCGTGACGAAGTGACCGTTGAACATTTCCAATCTTGGATTGACTGGGCCAAGGACAACAACACCTTGCTCGACTTCAATTCATCATCATTCTCTCACCCGAAGAGCGGCAGCCTCTCTTTGTCTAACCCTGATGAAGGTATCCGCAAATTCTGGATTGAACACACCAAGCGTTGTCGTGACATTGCCAATGCCATGGGTGAAGCACAGGGCGACCCTTGTATCATGAACCTTTGGGTACACGATGGTTGCAAGGATGTAAGCGTAAACCACGCCCTCTATCGTAACTTGTTGAAGCAATCTCTCGACGAAATCTTCGAAAAGAAACAACCCATGATGAAGGATTGTATCGAAGGTAAGGTATTCGGTATCGGTCTGGAAAGCTTCACTGTAGGTTCACACGACTTCTATACAGCTTATGCTGCCAAGTACGACAAGATTCTGACTATAGACACCGGTCACTATCACCCGACAGAATCTCCGGCTGACAAGGTAAGTGCCGTACTTCCTTATGTAAAGGAATTGATGCTCCACGTATCCCGTCCGGTTCGTTGGGACTCTGACCACGTAACTATCATGGACGATCCTACTCAGGAATTGTTCTTCGAAATCGTTCGTGCCGGTGCTCTCGACCGCGTTCACTACGGTCTCGACTTCTTCGATGGTTCCATCAACCGTATCGGTGCTTACGTTATCGGTTCTCGTTCGGCTCAGAAGTGCATGCTCCGTGCGTTGCTCGAACCGAAGGAACTCATCTCCAAGTACGAACTCGCCGGCGAAGGCTACAAGGTTCTCGCACTTATCGAAGAACAGAAGGCTATGCCATGGCAAGCTGTTTATGACATGTTCTGCTTGAAGAACAATGTACCAGTAGGCGATGCTTTCATTGCAGAAATCGACAAGTACGTAGCCGAAGTTACATCAAAGAGATAAGAAATTACCGTTCAGAGACTCCAAGCAAGTGTCATTCTGAACGCAGTGAAGACGTGTTGTTGAGGGCTTTGCCCGAAAAATCTGTAAACATACTCGTTTGTGTATACAGATTCTTCGTAATACTCAGAATGACAGTTTGTATTTAGATTCTTGAACATCATTTATGTATTCAATTTTATGGAAATCATTATCGGATTATTAATCATAGCCATCGGTGCATTCTGCCAATCGAGCTGCTATGTACCCATCAACAAAATCAAGTCTTGGAGTTGGGAATCGTATTGGATTATTCAGGGTGTATTCGCTTGGTTGATATTCCCATTCTTAGGCGCCTTGTTGGCCGTTCCGTCGGGACATAGCCTTTGCGAACTTTTCGCCTCGGCCAGTTCATTCAACGTATGGATGACCATCTTCTTTGGTGTCCTTTGGGGCGTAGGTGGTTTGACCTTCGGTCTCTCCATGCGCTATTTGGGAGTTGCCCTTGGCCAAAGCATCGCTTTGGGAACTTGTGCCGGTCTGGGTACCATCATGGGTCCTGTACTGCTCAACATTTTCTTCCCCGAGCTGAATGCCTTGGAAACCCTTACCTTTGCCGTAATCATGGGTGTGGCCGTAACCTTGTTGGGTATTGCCATCATCGGCATTGCCGGTTCCATGAAAGCCGCATCGCTTACCGAAGAAGAAAAGAAGGCTGCCGTTAAGGACTTCAACTTCCCCAAGGGACTTGCCATTGCCTTGTTGGCCGGTTTTATGAGCGGATGCTTCAATGTAGGACTTGAGTTCGGTAAGGAAATCAATTTCGGCGAGCTGACCCCCGACATGTACAAGACCTTGCCCGCTACTCTGTTGGTAACCATGGGCGGATTCGTGACCAATGCCATCTATTGTTTCTACCAGAACCAGAAGAACAAGACCTGGAGCGACTACAAGAACGGTGCCGTATGGGGCAACAACGCCTTGTTCTGTGCCTTGGCCGGTTTGCTTTGGTACAGCCAGTTCTTCGGATTGAGTTTGGGTAAAGGATTCCTCACCGAATCCCCCACTTTGATGACCCTTGCTTTCTGTATCCTCATGGCACTGAACGTAACCTTCTCCAACGTATGGGGCATCATCCTCAAGGAATGGAAAGGCTGCTCGCAAAAGACCATCACTGTATTG
>CAZJFI010000182.1:0-3661 GCA_964545265.1 uncultured Phocaeicola sp. | reverse complement strand
TCTACCTCCAAAGGCTTTTCTGGACGGATAACCAGCACTTTACCTTCGGCCTCCAAGCGTTCCACCAAATCCAATTGAGAATTGTATAGTTTGTTGCGATTGCTTAATGCTACTCGCAAACGAGGATACGACTTATAGATAAAAGAAGGGACCTTAAAATCGGATGCTTTCTTCCGATACCCCTTATTACGAGTAAGTACTACCACACACTTATCACACCCCTGACTAAAAGCACGTTCTAATGGAATGGAATCAACTATCCCTCCATCAAGCATAGGTTTTCCATCGACATGAGCTATCGGGCAGACATAAGGCAATGTACTTGATGCACGAACAATTTCGATAATTCGTTTGGGATCCTTCTTTTCATCCCAATAACAAGCTTGTCCGGTATGACAATCGGTAGTAACCATCTCATAGCGACCAGGATTCAATGCATAAGCCTCATAATCATAAGGTAAAATATGATTGGGGAAATAATCGAACAACAAATCCATATCAAGTAGGCTTCGTTTGGTCAACAGATACTTGAATCCAATATAATGATATTTATCCAGCAAATCAATGTTGCTATACTTGGCTCTTCCCTTCTGGTGTGACATATACGAAAGTCCGTTACACGCACCGGCAGATACACCGATAGCATACGGAAAGTGAATGCCGGCATCCATGAAATAATCAAGCACACCGCAAGTAAACACTCCACGCATACCGCCACCTTCGAGAACCAATCCTGTCTTTTCGTCTATTTCCATTCTATAATTTAGCAAAAAGTAAGCACTTTACTCCAAGCGCCCGGCAAAGTTAGTTTTTTTCATTCAAAACAAAGCTGATTTTACATAATAATTTGCTACATTTGCAAATCAATACGTTTAATATTCAAAAACACACCATTATGTTTACAGCTGAAACCTATATAAAACGTCGTGAAGCGTTGAGAAGCAAAGTGCAAAGCGGTATTATCCTTCTGTTGGGCAACAACGAAGCTCCGGCTAACTATCCGGATAACACTTATAAATTCCGTCAGGACAGTACATTCCTTTATTTCTTTGGACATTCACATCCGGGCTATGCCGGTGTATTGGATATCGAAACCGGTGAAGACATCTTCTTCGGCGACGATGTAGATATCGATGACATTATCTGGATGGGGCCTCAACCAAGTATCAAGGAATTGGCTGCTCAGGTGGGGGTTGAGAAAACCATGTCAATTGCACAACTTTGGGAAGTGGTGGCCAAGGCCGTCTCACAAGGTAGAAAAGTACATTTCCTCCCTCCTTACCGTCACGACAACATGATGTGGCTGGAAGCACTGGTAGGCATCAAAGCTCCGATGGTGAAGAATTATGCTTCTTTGGAACTCATCAAAGCTGTAGTAGACTTACGCGCCGTAAAGGAAGCCTGCGAAATTCAGGAATTGGATTTGGCTTGTAACATCGGTTACGAAATGCATACCGCCGCTATGCGACTCTGCAAACCGGGCGTAAGCGAACAATACATCACCGGCGTATTGGAAGGAATCGCTGCTTCTTACGGAAGTATGGTTTCGTTCCCTGTCATCCTTACTCAGCATGGCGAAACACTCCACAACCACGATCACAGTCATTCTTTGGAATTGGGACGTATGATGCTAACCGATTGTGGAGCGGAAAGACTCAGTAGTTATTGTTCCGATCACACCCGTACCGTACCCGTAGGAGGCAAATTCGAAGGACGACAAAAAGACATATACAATATTGTTTTGGCTTGTCATGACAAAGCCCTTGACATAACTTGTCCGGGCATTACCTATAAAGAAGTACATCTGGAGGTATGTAAAGTATTGGCACAAGGCTTGAAAGACTTGGGACTGATGAAAGGCAATGTAGACGAAGCGGTGGCTGCCGGTGCGCATGCCCTGTTCCTCCCCCACGGATTAGGTCACATGATGGGACTGGATGTACACGACATGGAAGACCTGGGACAGATTTATGTGGGTTATGACGATGAAGTACGTCCGTCTACCCAATTCGGTTTGGCTTCACTTCGTATGGGACGCCGTTTGAAAGAAGGATATGTAATGACGGATGAGCCGGGTTGTTATTTCATTCCTGCCCTTATCGACCAATGGAGAGCCGAAAAGAAGCATACCGACTTTATCAATTACGATGCCATTGAAAGCTTCAAGGATTTTGGCGGCATCCGTTTGGAAGATGACATTCTGATTACTCCGGAAGGCTCCCGTTTCTTGGGTGAAAAGAAAATCCCTATCACCATTGAAGAAGTTGAATCCATTATGAACGAATAATTTAATAACTAAATAATAAAATTACTACAATGAAAAAGCTATTGACTTTGGCCGCTATGGGAATGTTCTGCATCAGCGGTATGGCTCAAGAACAGCCTAAGGAAGAAGGTTTCGTATTTACAACCGTAAAGGAAAATCCTATCACTTCCATCAAGAACCAAAATCGTGCCGGTACATGCTGGTGCTATTCAACTTTGTCATTCATCGAAGCAGAATTGCTCCGTATGGGTAAAGGCGAATACGATTTCTCTGAAATGTTTATTGTTCACAACACTTATTTGGACCGTGCCGACAAGGCTGTCCGCACTCATGGTGACATTTCTTTCTCACAAGGCGGTTCATTCTACGATGTAATCTACGGTATGGAACAATTCGGTTTGGTTCCTGAAGAAGAAATGCGTCCGGGTGTGATGTATGGCGACACATTGAGCAACCACAACGAATTGACAGCTGTCAGTGATGCGGTTGTTGCTGCTATTGCAAAGGGAAAATTACAAAAGCTTCAAGCCGACAAGAACAACGTACCTTTGTGGAAGAAGGCCATCGCTTCTATCCACGACATCTATTTGGGCGAACGTCCGGAAAAGTTCACCTATAAGGGTAAGGAATACACACCGAAATCATTCTACGAATCAACCGGCCTGAAGGCAAGCGACTATGTTTCTTTGACTTCATACACTCACCATCCGTTCTATTCACAATTTGTTCTTGAAATTCAAGACAACTGGCGTTGGGCACAATCATACAACTTGCCTATCGATGAATTGATGGAAGTGTTCGACAATGCCATCATGAATGGTTATACCATTGCATGGGGTTCTGATGTTAGTGAATCAGGTTTTACCCGTAATGGTATTGCTGTTATGCCGGACGACCAAAAGGCACAAGAACTCAGCGGTTCGGACATGGCACGTTGGTTGAAGATGAGACCTGAAGAAAAGAAATTGAATACCAAGCCACAACCACAAAAGTGGTGTACTCAAGAAGAACGTCAATTGGCATACGACAATTGGGAAACTACAGACGACCACGGTATGGTTATCTACGGTATCGCCAAAGACCAGGAAGGCAATGAATACTACATGGTAAAGAACTCTTGGGGTAAGAGCGGTAAATACGAAGGCATTTGGTATGCTTCCAAAGCATTTGCCCGTTACAAGACAATGAACATTTTGGTCCACAAGGATGCTCTTCCTAAGAACATCGCAAAGAAATTAGGCATAAAATAATTGAAATTCATACCTAATATTAGGTAATACCGTTAATTCCGTTAAAATAAATGCGGAATTAACGGTATTTTTATTTGTTTTTTCTTAACTTTACCGATTGAATGCATAATTCTTATTTTTAAAGAAAGAATTATAAACAAATTAT
>CAZJFI010000181.1:0-3734 GCA_964545265.1 uncultured Phocaeicola sp. | reverse complement strand
CAGACAATCGCCCATTATACAAAATTGGTGTCAGCTTCTCGTCCGAAACGGGAACGGTGGGTGACTGGAAAGTGAAATAGGCACCCGCAAGGTATAAGGTATAAAAAAGAGGAGCGTTTTTGTTTGTTTATTCTTCCAGCCACCCTTTCCCTTGTCGCACAATCTCTGCTTCACCATCCACGCAATTCACAATGGTAGAAGGCTCGGTATCACCAATGCCTCCGTCGATGATGATATCAGCTTCCCTTCCGAATTTCTCCTCAATCAATTCGGGCGTGGTGATGTATTCTATCTCTTCACCCTCTTCCAACGGTAGGGTGGTGGTAAGGATAGGTGCATCGAGTAGCTGACAGATTTCCATGATGATGGGATGGTTGGGCATACGAATTCCCACTTCTTTCCGGTTCTTGAAAATCTTTGGGAGTTTGCTACCGGTAGGAAGAATGAAAGTGAAGGCACCCGGTAGGTTGCGCTTCATCAGTTTGAAGGTGGCATTGTCTATCTTGGCATACTCACTGATGTTGCTCAAATCGTAGCAGATGATGGACAAATGTTGTTTCTTTGGGTCTATGCCTTTCAGCTTGCAGATGCGCTCGATGGCTCTTTCCTTTAAGGCATGACACCCGATGGCATACATCGTATCGGTAGGATAGATGATGATGCCTGCGTCTTCCAATGTCTGGATGATTTTTTCCAGATCTTTGGGATTGTTGTTCTTTTCGTAGAGCTTGATAAGCATAAAAGTGTTTTTTTTATATTCAGTCGTGTCATTTTGATCGAAGTGAAAAATCTGTATACATAAACGTGATGTAACCAGATTCTTCGCATTGCTCAGGATGACACAAGGAGTTTTTATTCCTTTTTCTTTTTCTCCCTTAATCGTTCGGCAATGGCCCAATGCAGGGCGGCTTCGTTCTCTTTACCCGCTTGCATCAAGGCATCGCCAAAGAATTCGTGTGCCTTGGGGTGTTCGGGCTTCAGTGAGGTAGCCTTGTCGAAATCGGCTAAAGCGCCTTCGATGTTATGGATGGCCAACCGGTTCTTCCCTCGATTGTAGTAGGCCTTGAACAAGGTAGGGCTTAAGCGGACGGCTTCATTCAAACATAGCTCGGCTTCGTAATAATCCTTATTATTATATAAGGTAATGCCTTTCCGTACCCAGGCATCGGTGTATTGCGGATATAGTTCGATGGCTTTATCGTAATTGGCCAAAGCTGCCCGCATGTCGTGGGCTTGGGTAATGCAATCATTTCCCATCTGATAGTATTCATGGGCATACTTTTCTAAATTCTTGCGTTGCACACGCATTTGGTCCTTCAGCTTCTGGTTTTCGGCTTTCAGTTGGTTGATGATGTCCAGCTTTTTACGGATAAATCGCTTGTTTACAGGTTTTTCTATATCGTAACGTGAATGAATAGCCTTGAAGAAATGGTCAAGGAACCCTTCAAAATTACCTTCGTCAAATAGCTTGATGGCTTCGTTGTATTGAATATCTGCCTGCGCTTGTTTCAATGCCTTGTCTATGGCTTGTTGGTTATTGAAACGTTGGGCGAAGCTGACTATCTCGGGGCGTACAAAGATATCGCCTCTTGAAATTTGTTTCTTCAATTGGATGCCATCGAGTGAGGTGCATCGGCTCAATGCCACATAGGCTTGTCCGCCGGCAAAGACTCCTCCGCTGAAGTCGATGATTACCCGACTGAATGTCAGCCCCTGACTCTTGTGAATGGTAATGGCCCATGCCAATCGGATAGGATATTGGATGAATACACCCAATTCCTCTTCTTCAATTTTCTTCTCTTGCTCGTTGTATCGATAGCGGATATTGCTCCATTTGTCCTTCTTGACATCAAATTCGCGTCCGTCTTCAGTGATGATGTAAAGGGTATCCTTTTCGTCTATACCCGAGATAGTACCTATGGTGCCATTCACCCATCGCTTGTCGGGGTCGTTTTTGATGAAGATAATCTGTGCACCTGGCTTTACTTCCAGCTCCATTTGGGTGGGAAGACTGCTTTCGGGGAATTCTCCTTTGATTTCTCCTTCCAATGTAACGGCATCGCCCGGAAGTTCGGCCAGTTTCTTTTCGTTGATGTAATTCACCACATCCCTTCGAGTAGCCAAAGTGATGTACATATCGCTTTCGCTTTCTTCGATGTGGGTGTCGTAGCGGGTATTCAGCAGTTGCAGGTCGGCAGCTGTAGCTGTATTGTTGCGGATGTGGTCGAGTACATTCACAAAAACAGAATCGCTTTGTCGATACACCTTAGTCAGCTCGATAGAAACCAATTCCATTTCGTTGAATACTCGGGCCGAAAAGAAATAGGGAGTGGGGTAGAAGCGGTTGAGTATCTCGCGTTCATCGCTCTTTACCACCGGCTCCAATTGGTATACATCGCCTACTAACAATACTTGCTTGCCTCCAAAAGGCTCTCGCATGTTTTGTGAATACACCCGTAATACCTTGTCTATAAAGTCGATGATGTCTGCCCGTACCATCGAAATCTCATCGATGATGACTAATTCTATCTCTTTAATCAGTTTGCGATGCTCCGATGAATATTTCAGAAAACTATGTAGTTTCTCGCCTTTCAAACTGAAATTGGGGTCATCGGGCAACAAAGGATGAAAAGGAAGTTTGAAGAAACTATGCAAGGTGCTACCTCCTGCATTGATGGCCGCTATACCGGTTGGTGCCAACACTACGTGTTTCTTCTTGGTATTGGCGCATACATACTTCAGAAAGGTGGATTTACCCGTACCTGCTTTGCCCGTCAGAAATACCGATTGGCGGGTGTACTGAATGAGATTCAGTGCATCTTGAAATTCTTTGTTACGGGTATCTACTTGCATAATTTGTATGTTTATGTCTGCAAATATAGCGAATTATGCTGAATAACATAGGATGCTTCCTTGTTTTTCTTGAAAAATAGTTTGTATCTTTGTGATATCAAAATAATATCAAATTATAAGGTGTATGAAAACAAATGAAATGAGTTTTAATGGAATGAAGGTCAACGGATTTATGGCCTTATTCGTGAATCTGGTGGTGCTCCCGGCATTAGGAATCTTGAGTGTGTTATTTGTGAAGCCGTTAGGTCTTATGATTGCAATGG
Organism: uncultured Phocaeicola sp.; assembly: GCA_964545265.1. Classification (GTDB taxonomy): domain Bacteria; phylum Bacteroidota; class Bacteroidia; order Bacteroidales; family Bacteroidaceae; genus Phocaeicola. Next base: position 618 of record CAZJFI010000181.1, on the reverse strand, counting down.
TGGTTGTGTTGTCTTTAGCCTTCTTTATCATGATGGCCGGATACTTCTCGCAAGAGCCGAACGAAGCCCGCGTTATGGTGTTCTTCGGTAAATACAAAGGAACCTTTACCGAAACCGGTTTCTATTGGGTGAATCCGTTCATGGACAAGAAGAAACTTTCGCTTCGTGCCCGTAACCTTGATGTAGAACCTATCAAGGTGAACGATAAAATCGGTAACCCCATTCTCATTGGTTTGGTACTGGTGTGGAAGTTGAAGGATACCTACAAAGCCATGTTTGAAATCGATGCGCAAACCATGGCCGATAAAGGAAATGGTAGCTTGGGCGTTACCGTAGCCGGCCGAATGAATGCATTCGAAGACTTTGTGCGGGTACAGAGTGATGCCGCCCTCCGTCAAGTGGCAGGGCAATATGCTTACGATGACAATGAAAACGATACCAACGAACTGACCCTTCGTGGGGGAGGAGAAGAAATCAACGACCAATTGGAAAAACAATTGAACGAACGTCTGGCTATGGCCGGTATGGAAATTGTTGAGGCTCGTATCAACTACTTGGCATACGCACCCGAAATTGCTGCCGTTATGCTCCGTCGCCAACAGGCAAGTGCCATCATTA
>CAZJFI010000180.1:0-3739 GCA_964545265.1 uncultured Phocaeicola sp. | reverse complement strand
TCGATGGAAAATCTTTCGACCTTGATGGGTAAGTACGGTGATGAAGGCGACAAACTTTTGTTTAAGATTCAGAACTCGGGCGATTATTTCTCGGGCCTAACCGATGAAGAACTTTTGAGCCGTAATGCGGCCAAACTTGCCAGTAAGTTCTGCGAAAAGGGGTTGCGTTACGACCTGACCGTGCCGTTCGCACGCTATGTAGTAATGCATCGTGATGAAATTTCGTTCCCGTTCAAACGTTACCAGATTCAGCCTGTATGGCGTGCGGACCGTCCCCAGAAAGGTCGTTATCGTGAATTCTACCAATGCGATGCCGATGTGGTAGGTAGCAATTCTTTGCTTAATGAAGTGGAATTGGTGCAAATGATTGACCGGGTATATCAAAAATTTGGTGTACGTGTCTCTATCAAGATCAATAATCGTAAAATCCTTACAGGCATTGCTGAAATCATTGGTGAAGCCGATAAGATTGTCGATATCACTGTAGCCATCGATAAACTGGACAAGATTGGTCTTGAAAATGTAAATGACGAACTCGCTTCAAAGGGTATTCCACAAGAAGCTATCGACAAACTCCAGCCTATCATCATGTTGAGCGGAACTAATGAACAGAAACTTGAAACACTCAAATCGGTATTGGCTGGTAGCGAAACTGGTCTCAAGGGTGTAGAAGAAAGTGAATTTATCCTGAAGAACGTGGTAGCACTGGGTGTGAAGAGTGAAGTGGAACTCGACCTTACTTTGGCTCGTGGACTAAATTATTATACAGGTGCCATTTTCGAAGTGAAAGCACTTGATGTGCAGATAGGTAGCATCAGTGGTGGTGGACGTTATGACAACCTTACCGGTGTGTTTGGTATGGGTGGCATGAGTGGGGTAGGTATCTCTTTTGGTGCCGACCGTATCTACGACGTGCTCAATCAGCTTGACCTTTATCCGAAGGAAGCCGTAAACGGTACCCAATTGCTTTTTGTGGCCTTTGGTGAAAAGGAAGCGGCTTATTGTTTGCCTATCCTCTCGCAAATGCGTGATGCAGGTATCCGTTCGGAACTTTATCCGGACAATGCCAAGATGAAGAAGCAGATGGGCTATGCCAACGACAAACAGATTCCGTTTGTGGCTATCGTTGGCGAAAACGAGATGAACGAAGGAAAGCTCATGCTCAAGAATATGACTACTGGCGAACAACAACTCGTTACTCCTGCTGAATTGTTGGAAATACTCAAGTAATATGGATATTCATTTCGCGCCCTTGCAAGGGTATACTGATGATGTATACCGCCGCCTCCACCATCAGTTGATTGGTGGGGTTACTACTTATACCACCCCTTTCCTTCGTGTAGAGGGAGGAGGAGTGCGTAGTAAGGATATGCGCGATGTGGAACCCCAACACAATCAGGGTGTGCCCGTAGTACCCCAACTCATCTTCAAGTCGATGAAAGAGTTTGATTACTTGTTGGGCGTGGTGACTGATAAAGGCTATACGCAGGTCGACCTTAATATGGGTTGTCCTTTTCCCATGCAGGCCAAGCATGGACGTGGATCGGGTGTATTGGCTCATCTTGATGTGATTGACGAACTTTGTGAGCGTATCCATCAACACGTTCATCTTCAATTCTCCGTCAAGATGCGTTTGGGTTGGGAAGACCCTGACGAATGGCAACCTGTGCTCCAGCGTCTCAATCAAGTGGCATTACACCATATCACTCTGCATCCCCGTTTGGGAAAGCAGCAATACAAGGGTGAAGTCGATAATGCGGCTTTTCAAGCATTTTATGAAACTTGTCGGCATCCGTTGATGTATAATGGCGATCTTACCACCATTGAACATATTCGTGTAATGGAGTCCAGATATCCTCGTTTGGCAGGACTTATGATAGGACGTGGCTTGTTGGCTCGTCCTACCCTTGCCTTGGAATATACTCGTGGACAGGAAATGTCTTGGAACGAGCGCTTGAATTTACTCATGCAGATGCACCAATCTCTTCGTGAACATTATGAACCGATTGTAAATAGTGAGGCCCAGTTGCATGCGAAGCTCCGTTTGTTTTGGGAATACATGGAGCCCGAATTGGGGAAGAAACCCTATAAGAAAACCATGAAGGCAGGCAATCTGAAGAATTATCTTTTGGCTGTCAACGAATTATCCCGGATAATGATATAATCTTATTATTTTTCATACAAATAAAAAGCGGTAGTGTAATATATACATTATCGCTTTAATTTATAAGATGATGATTGTTTATTTACGAATAGTTTTCAGCTGATGGTTGATGTTTTCCATCCGTGCTTTATCCAATGGGTAAATCATCATGATGAAAATGGATACGATAGCAATACCAGCAGGAACAAAACTCATAAGATACATAAGACCATTTAAGGCTTCTGGGGTCTGTACAGCACCTTCTGCGGTGTTATATCCAAATAGAGCTAAGAGTGCCATCACTGCCCAACCTGCAAATGCACCACCGAATTTTTGAGCCATGGAACCGGAGGAGAAAATCAAACCAGTAGAGGCGGAGCCGTCCTTCAGTTCTGCATAATCGGCTACATCGGCATACATACTCCAAACTAATGGTGAAATGATACCGGTACAAATCGAAATAACTATTTGCAGGAGCATCATCATCCACCAACCAAATCCATTGTTAGGCAAGAAGAAGAAGAGGACGCTGAAAACAGCCAGACAAACCAAAGTCATGATGTAAGTAGGTTTTTTGCCAAAGCGAAGTGACAAGGGAACAGCCAATGCTACACCAATCATGTTACATACTTCTCCTACCATAAGGAATAAGCCGGCATAGAGAACCAATGTAAATACACCGAAATCGAGGAATGCATTTGCTGCAATGTAGTCTTTAAAGAAATAGGCAGCGGTTGCTCCACGTACGGTGTTAAAGAAATTGGACATTAAAGCAGCTCCATTCAAAATCCACCAAGGAGAATTGTGTACCAATGATTTCAAATCTTTACTGATGGAAGCGCTTTGTACAGTACTCTTTACATGTTCGCGAGTCATAAAGAAACATAGCAAGAAACCGCAAAAGCAAAAGATAGCTATAACAATCATTGAAGATTGCCAACTACCAGCTTCGCTGAAATTCATTGATTTGAACCAATTGCAAAGAGGCTCCCATGCGCCTAAGGCAATGAAACTACCTCCGTATGCAAAGAACATACGGTATGAAGAGAATATAGTTTTGGTGTTGGAATCGTCTGTCATTACTCCCAACATGGCACCATAAGGAACGTTGATGGCTGTATAAATTGTCATCATCAGAATATAGGTGACATATGCCCAAATTAATTTGCCGGAAGGGCTCATGTCGGGTGTGGTGAATAGTAAAATACCGGCAATGGCAAAAGGTGCTGCAATCCAAAGTAAATATGGGCGATATTTACCCCATTTGGTGTTGGTACGGTCGGCTATCACTCCCATCATTGGATCGGATACTGCATCCCATATACGAGTGATAAGCATAAGCAATCCCGCATCAGCTAAACTTAGGCCAAAAATGTTTGAATAAAAAAACGGCAAATAATAGGAAAATATCTTCCAGAACATGGAAGAAGACATGTCTCCAAAGCCGTAACCGATTTTTTCTTTTAATGTTGCCATGGTATTTCTATTACATAATGAATGATTCGTTTCATTCAAATCGCAAATGTATTTATTTATTTAGAATCTTCAAATTCTTTTCAATTAATTGTTTAAGAGTCTCTACCGAGGTAGATGAAA
>CAZJFI010000179.1:1495-3771 GCA_964545265.1 uncultured Phocaeicola sp. | reverse complement strand
GGAACATTTAATTTTTAAAACCATAAAAACAATGAAAACAAGAAGTTTAATTTACACCATGCTTTGCTCGCTGATGCTGAGCGCGAGTTTCACTGCTTGCAGTGATAATGACGACGATGAGCCTGGGCCTATTGTAGACCCGGCAGCCGAAAACCTCACATACATCCTGAACGAAGGATTATGGGGAGGTAACAATGCCGAAATCTCTTTGTACTACCAAATGGCAAGTTCACCTTACGTAGAAAACAATTACTACAAAAAAATGAATGGTAAGATGATGGGGGATTTGGCAAATGCCATGATGGAAGAGGATGATAATATTTATGTTCTATTGAATGGTTCGAAATACGTAGCCCGAATGGATATGGCTTGTAAGGAAGAAGTTCACTATACATTCCCAGAAGCTGAAGGTGCTCCGCGCTGTATCGATGTAGAAGATGGCTATGCTTACGTAACCCAATATGGTGGACAAGTGAGCAAATTAAACATCAAAGACCTATCATTGACAAGCACCTTTAGAGGAGGAGACAATTTGGAAGGTATTGTGGAAAAAGACGGCAAGCTTTATGTGGCCAATTCCTACAAAGTAGATGGTTCTGGGAATTATATCTATAATAAAGAAGTATTGGTAATCGATACCCAAACCATGAAACAAACAGGCAGCATCCAAGTGGTAGACAATCCGACCAAGATGTATGAGATAAATGATAAAATTTATCTTATTTCGGCAGGAAATTACTTCGATATTCCGGGTGCTCTACAAGTTATTGACCCTAAAGCCGGTACTTCGAAAAGCATTGTCAACGATGCCACTAAAATTACCGAAGGACACAATGGATTAATTTATGGTGTACGTTCTACCTACGATGCCAACTGGCAACTCACCAACTCGTTCTTTATTTATAATCCAAGTACAGGAGCTGTGAGCGACACTTCTTTCCTGCAAGATGCACCCAATTCATTCAACACAGCTGCCATCTATCTATTGGAAGTGGATGAAGAAAGAGGATTCATCTATGTAGGAACCAGCGATTATGTAACCAACGGAACCATTTACCAATTCGACAGAAACGGTAAACTCCTCCAATCATTCGATTCGGGTGGTATCAATCCAAGTGCTATGATATTTATTGATTAATATGAAGAAATTACTACTGTCTGCCAACATAGTACTATTAGTCTTGCTCCTCACCGGTTGTGGTGGAGGGAGCAAGACTTCTTCGGCTTTTATACAGGGAGATACCATCCCCTTGAAATATGCCGAAAATCTACTGCTTATCCAAACGGAAGACTACATGGTAGCCAACTTGCGCAATCCCTGGGATACCACCCAAACATTGCGCACCTACATCTTAGTAGAAAAAGAAAAGCCACTGCCCGAACATCTTCCCGAAGGGACATTGGTACGCACTCCACTAAGCAATGCATTGGTATATACCGCCGTTCATTGTAACCTCATCAAAGAATTGGGAGCTATTGAAAGTATTGGGGGCATCTGCGAACTGCAATACATCAAAGTGCCAGAGATACAGGAAGGATGCAAGAACGGTACCATCGTCAATGCCGGTGAAGGGACCAATCCCGATATGGAAAAGATTATCGATATGCATCCCGATGCCTTGCTACTCTCTCCGTATGAAAACAGTGGTGGACACGGTCAGGTGGAAAAATTGAAAGTGCCCATCATTGAATGTGCCGACTACATGGAAACTTCTGCTTTAGGAAGTGCTGAATGGATACGTTTTTATGGTTTCCTTTTCCATCAGCAGGCCAAAGCGGACAGCATCTTCGCTGAAGTCGAAAAGAATTACAATGATTTGAAAACCCTTGCCGCCTCGCAACCCATCAAGCCCAAAGTAATATGTGAATTGAAAAGCGGATCGGCCTGGTATGTTCCGGGAGGACGAAGCACTACCGGTAAGCTATATCAGGAAGCCGGTGGGGATTATCCGTTCGGCCATTACCCCAACAGTGGAGCCGTTCCTTTGAGTTTTGAAACGGTGTTCGACAAGGCACAAGATGCCGATGTATGGTTGATGAAATACAACCAACCTACAGAAAAGACGTTAAGCGGTATGCGCGAGGACTATTCGCCTTACACCAACTTCAAGGCTTTCAAGGACAAGCAAGTATATGGATGCAATACGGCTTACCGCACATATTACGAAGATTTTCCCTTTCACCCCGACTTGGTATTGAAAGATTTGATAAAAATCTTCCATCCGTCGCTCTTACCGGAGTATGAATTGAAATATTTTAGTAAATTAGCGGAGTGA
>CAZJFI010000179.1:0-1395 GCA_964545265.1 uncultured Phocaeicola sp. | reverse complement strand
ACAAAGGAACAACATACAGCATCGGATTGGTCATCCTCATCTTGGGACTGACTGCGGCCAATCTGTTCTTCGGTTCGGTGGACATACCGGCCGAAGCGGTTTTCCGTTCCCTGATAGGCGAAGAAGTGGAAAAAGCCAGTTGGAGTTTCATTGTATGGGAATCACGCTTTCCACAAGCAATCACTGCCCTACTATGTGGAGCCGCCTTGGCCGGTTCGGGACTAATGTTGCAAACAGCTTTCAACAACCCATTGGCTGGACCATCCATCCTCGGAATCAACTCAGGAGCCAGTTTGGGAGTAGCCTTGGTGATGCTGACCTTCGGAGGAACCATTGCCACCGCAGGTGTTACTCTTTCGGGATTCTTTTCCATCGTATTAGGAGCATTCGTAGGTTCAATGGTGGTTATGGGACTGATTCTATTCTTTTCCACCCTCATCAAAAGCAATATCATGCTACTTATCACGGGGATTATGATAGGTTACATCACTTCCTCAGCTATCTCGTTGCTGAACTTTTTCGCTACAGCCGAAGGGGTACATTCGTATATGATATGGGGCATGGGTAACTTTAGTGGCGTATCATTGGAACAACTCCCCTATTTTGCTGCCTTTACATCGGTAGGACTATTGTTGGCTATCCTCCTGATAAAACCGCTCAACGCATTATTATTGGGTACACGATATGCCGAAAATTTAGGCGTAAACATCAAACGTACACGTAACCTATTGCTTATTGCTACAGGAATACTCACCGCTGTTACCACGGCTTTCTGCGGCCCCGTCTCTTTCATCGGATTGGCTGTTCCGCACATTGCCCGACTGATGCTCGGTACTTCCAACCATAATTCATTGCTCCCCGTCACGCTGCTTTCAGGTGGTGTTATCGCATTATTGTGCAACCTGATTTGTATCCTTCCTGGCGAATCGGGTATTATTCCGCTCAATGCTGTCACTCCTGTATTGGGAGCCCCAGTCATTATTTACGTAATTATCAACCAACGTCGAATCCAATACTTCAACTGATGGAAAAGAAAGTTGTCATCACCGCCCAAGACCTTTGTATCGGCTATCGCACCGGAAAAAAGGAAAAGAGAGTGCACGAGCATCTTTCTTTCAAACTTCATGCCGGTGAACTGACATGCCTGTTAGGTGCAAACGGAGCCGGAAAATCAACGCTACTCCGTACACTTTCGGCTTCACAACCCGCTTTGGAAGGCGAACTGTTGTTACAAGGCAAGCCCTTGTCGACTTATAATGAAAAGGAACGTTCGCGTACCATTGGTGTTGTACTCACCGACAAGACTTTTGCCGGAGGACTTACCGTTTACGAACTTATCGCATTGGGACGCCAACCCCATACAGGATTCTTCGGCCGACTGCACAAAGAAGACCG
>CAZJFI010000178.1:0-3771 GCA_964545265.1 uncultured Phocaeicola sp. | reverse complement strand
ATATAAAGTAACTAACCGTGTCATTCTGAGCGAAGCGAAGAATCTGTCCAATAGCGTTGTTTTTTTGAAGGATGTACTCAGATCCTTCGCTTCGCTCAGGATGACAGATTAGATAGAAGAATAAAAACATGCACCGTATCCCTGTATATATAAAAATAGTCATAACAGCGGTACTTCTCGTATTGCTGGTCAAGGCTTTTGCCCTGACATCCTGTACCATCCCTTCTACGGGAATGGAGAACAGCTTGTATCAGGGGGAACGGGTATTGGTGAATAAATGGAGTTATGGTCTTCGCATTCCTTTTACTACCGTCCGTCTTTTGGCGGATAAGGGGAAGAAGGGCGACATTATGCTGTTCAACAATCCTACCCCTGCTTCGTGGGAAAAGCCTGTCTTTGCGCGCGACCTGTTTATCAGTCGTTGTGTAGGAATGCCGGGCGATACTTTGATGTTGAACGAGGAATTGTTGGTGACGGGAGAAAAGGCACTGAGTCCCGACAGTAAAATACTTTATGCCTATCCCCATACGGCAGAAGATACCTTGCAACAAGTGATGAAGACACTGGGCATTCAGGAAAATCCTTTGATAGGTTATGCCGATGGGATGTATGTACGCAGCTTCAGTCATTACGAGCTTTATTTATTGAAACAAAAGCTTCATGGGCAAATAGACTTGCAGCCTGTACATAAGAACGACAGCACCGGTAGCCATCCATTTGTGATTCCTGCCAAGGGAAAGAAAGTGCAGGTCTATCCGTGGAACATGACACTGCTCTGCAATACCTTGGTACATCATGAACAACGGATGGCAGAAATCAAGGACGATACGCTTTATGTGGAAGGAAAACCCGCCACTTGGTGCGTATTTCATAAGGATTATTATTGGATGGCTTCCAACAATCCGGTTAATTTATACGATTCGCGTCTTTTCGGACTTGTACCTCACGACCATTTGATAGGACGTGTGTTTACCATCTGGTATTCTCCGAAAAGAGAACGCATCTTCCAACCCGTACAATAATGGAAAAGACAATTTATTTGACTTCCGCCTATCTGGCTCCCGTAGAATATTATGCCAAACTCTATGCTTGCGAACAGGCTTATATTGAGCGCTACGACCATTATGTCAAACAAACCTATCGCAACCGTTGTGTGATAGCTGCTACCGACGGACCGCTGGCTTTGACCATCCCTACAGAGAAGAGTGAGAACTTGAAGTGTCCCATGAAGGATGTGCGAATATCCGATCATGGCAATTGGCGCCACATGCATTGGAATGCTTTGGTTTCCAATTATCAGAACAGTCCTTTTTTTGAATACTATGCCGACGATTTCCGGAAGTTTTATGAAAAGAAATATCCGTTCCTTTGGGATTATAACCAGGAAATCTGCGAGTTGGTATGCGAGCTGATAGATATTCATCCACACATGGAAGGAACGATGGAATATCGTACAGCGTTTGTTTCGGATGAAAAGGATTATCGCGAAATCATTCATCCCAAACGGAACTGGCAACAAGAAGACCCGACCTTTGTGGCCGAACCTTACTATCAAGTATTTAAGGAAAAGTTCGGTTTCCTGCCTAACCTCAGCATAGCCGATTTGCTGTTCAATATGGGGCCTGAGAGCTTGTTGGTGCTCCAGAAATGTGTGAAGATGGTACATGAGTAAATGAAAATGGTACAAAAACACATGTTGCCATTGGAAAGGATTCGCTATATTTGTGCCATAAAATGAATTAAATAAACTGAATTATTTTATCATGAAGAACTTGTTTGATATCAAGGATCAGGTGGTAGTTATCACCGGTGGAACAGGAGTGTTGGGAAAAGCCATTGCAGCTCATTTGGCGGAACAAGGTGCCAAAGTGGTTATTATGGGTCGTAAGGCCGAAGTGGGCAATGCCATTGTAGAAGACATCAAGGCAAAAGGTGGCGAAGCCATGTTCTTGACAACCAATGTGCTCGATGAAGCAGTCTTGGAACAGAACTTGAAAGACATTATGGATAAGTATGGCCGTGTAGATGCTTTGTTGAATGCAGCAGGCGGTAACATGCCGGGAGCAACTATCGGCCCTAATGGTAACTTCTTCGACTTGAAGGTGGACGAATTCCAAAAAGTATTGAACTTGAACCTTACCGGCACAGTTCTTCCTACCCAAGTGTTCTTGAAGCCGATGGTGGCACAAGGCAAGGGGGCTATTGTGAATTTCTCATCCATGGCTGCTTTCCGTCCGATGACCCGCGTATGTGGTTATGCAGCAGCCAAGGCCGGTATCTCTAACTTTACCGCTTATATGGCTCATGAAGTGGCTATGAAATTTGGAGAAGGTATCCGTGTGAATGCCATTGCACCGGGATTCTTCCTGACCGAACAAAACCGTACATTGCTCACTAACGAAGACGGTTCGTATACCGAACGTGGTAACGATGTGATTCGCCAAACTCCGTTCAAACGCTTTGGTCGTCCGGAAGAATTGTGCGGTACAATACAATATTTGATTAGTGATGCAGCAGCTTTCGTGACCGGTACGGTAGCAGTAGTTGATGGTGGTTTCAATACATTTGCGATGTAATTATGATACTCTGTGAACAAACATGGCGCTGGTATGGCCCTAACGATCCTGTTTCTTTGTGGGACATCCGTCAGGCAGGAGCGACAGGCATTGTAAATGCCCTTCATCATATTCCTAATGGGGAAGTGTGGACCATTGAAGAAATCCAGAAGCGCAAGAAAGAAATAGAAGAAGTGGGCCTGACTTGGAGTGTAGTGGAAAGTGTACCTGTACACGAACATATCAAGACCCAGACAGGTGATTACCTGAAGTACATTGAAAACTACAAGCAAAGTCTTCGTAACTTGGCGGCTTGTGGAGTGTATATCGTAACCTATAATTTCATGCCGGTGCTCGATTGGACCCGTACCGATTTGGCCTATACATTGCCCGACGGCTCCAAGGCACTCCGTTTTGAACGGGCAGCTTTTGTGGCTTTCGATTTGTTTATCTTGAAACGTCCGGGAGCCGAAAAGGAATACACGACCGAAGAGATAGCCAAGGCAAAAGCCCGTTACGAACAGATGGATGAAGAAGAAATCCATCGCCTTACCCGTAACATGATTGCCGGTTTGCCAGGTTCGGAAGAAAGCTTTACATTGGAACAATTCCAAAAGGAACTTGACCGTTATCAAGGTATCGATGCCGAACAATTGCGCAACAACCTGATTTTCTTCTTGAAGGAAATTTGTCCGGTGGCCGATGAAGTGGGCGTGAAGTTGGTGATTCATCCGGATGACCCGCCGATGTCCATTCTTGGCTTGCCACGCATCTTAAGTACAGAAGAAGATTTCCGCAAGTTGGTGGAAGCGGTGCCCAATGAATCCAATGGACTTTGTTTGTGTTGCGGCTCGTTTGGAGTGAGTGCCGACAATGATCTTCCGGGCATTATGGAACGTTGGGGAGACCGTATCAACTTCGTGCATTTAAGAAGTACCCAGCGTGATGAGGAAGGAAACTTCTACGAAGCCAACCACTTGGAAGGCAATGTAAACATGTATCAGGTGATGAAGAATTTGCTTTTGGTGCAGCAACGCCGGGGTGTCTCTATCCCGATGCGTCCCGACCATGGGCATCAGATGATTGACGACCTCCATAAGAAAACCAATCCGGGATATTCCTGCTTGGGACGAATGCGAGGTTTGTCCGAACTCCGCGGCTTGGAGTTGGGTATTGCCTTGAGCATGGAACAATAAATAGTGGATGTGTCATAATG
>CAZJFI010000177.1:0-3794 GCA_964545265.1 uncultured Phocaeicola sp. | reverse complement strand
AAACGGAGTGATGTGTTATTTCCAATCTTATTGGTATATACAAATCCCACCTGATCAAGCGATGCTCGTGTACGACTTTCACTCAAATTTGTCCCGTTAAAACTACTTTCTGCAGCTGTATTATTGAAACCGAAAGAAATGGCTACATCATTACTACGATAAATACCAAGTCCGGCTGGATTTGTTCCTATCACCGAAATATCACCACCTAAGGCACTCATGGCACCACCCATACCTACAAAGCGGGCTGTCCCATTCAATTCACTACCCAATACTCGTTCGGCATCGTATGCATTTTGTGCGGTTGCAGAGGCCATAACCAACCATCCGCAAACCATTAACAAATTCTTTTTCATATATATTATAGTTTTTGTTTGTACTGAAAAAAACTTCGCTCATCCATTATCTGCGGCTACCACGTGAGCCACCGCCTCCGCCACTTGAACGTGAACCGGAACCTGTAGAAGATGAGCGTGAGCCACCACCGCTTGAGAAACTACTACCCGACGAACGACTGCTACTGCTACTACTACGATATGAAGAATTACCATTTGAGCTTCTTGATGAAGAATCGCTTCGATAAGTTTTATCATTGGTAGCCGATGAACTTCTCTGTTGATAAGATGAAGCAGAACTATTGGTTACACTACTACGAGTACTGCTTGGACGATTGTATGAAGATCCACGACTTTCAGTAGAACGGACATACGAATTATTGTTGGAACGTACACCTGCAGCTTCACGAGTACTAACCGATTCACCATTGCGATTTCTAATGGCTGTAGTACGAGGACGTACCGAATTGCCGTTATCATTGGAACGAACCACTCTACCGGCAGTAGTACGACGTACATTCTGAGTACCTTCTCCCCTATTTACATTGGTACGATTGGCAGCACTACGATTCACACCCGTTGCACTTCTACGAACTTGACGGGTTCCCACATTCGAATCACGATTAGTACGTGAACCACTTTGTGCCACTTGTCTACGATTACTTGTAGAAGCCAAACTATTTCTGTTACCAAAATTATTGGTATATCTACCGGCATGAATGCCCGGACGAACGGCCGTGGAACCAAACCGGCCATGACCTCCGCCCCAATAACCGCCTACACCAGCATACAAAGGTCCATGATGATGAGAATTCCAATGATAATGATGGTGATGATGACCCCAATAGCCACCCCAATAACCACCATACCAATAACTTCCATACCAATGGTTATACCAAGGAGAATACCATCCACCTAAAGTCCAACTGCTACCCCATGGATAGTTCCAACGCCAATCCCACCATAAGCTGTTGCTATAAGTAGGGAATGCATAAGCGTACAAGCCATCGTCAAAGACATTCCATTCCCAAGATGGTAATGCATAAACCACATCCCAATATAGAGGACTGCTTACGGGAATGGCATATCGAGGATTACGGAAACGGATAATACGCATGGCATATTCATAATCATCCTGCGTACCTTCAAATCCGTTCACCCATTCACCACGTTCATTGTAAGGTTTTTCTTCAATGTAGAGCGTATCATTCTCCATGGTAAATGTATTGTCACGTGAAGTATACCGACGGTTATATTCATCTATATCGCGGACATTTCCCTTGACATCCTTTACAACTACAGTTGAATTAGGAGCAGCATATACTGTTGTCGGAGCCTTGTCCGATTCCACCACTACCTTTGCAGGAGTTGCAGTTGTCACCTTTTTTTCTACTTTCTTCTTAGAAACGAAGTAAAGATCATCTTGTGCCATTGTCAAGACAGGCAGACAAGTCATTATCAGCGAAACTAACAGAATCTTTTTCATATCGTTTATCTTTAATTTGTTATTATCTATTTTTCTCGATACAAAAATAAGAAGAGTTTTTCACCCCAAAGAGAGAATTTCCCTATTCCTTGATAGGGATTTCCCTATTTCTTTCTTCTTGTAACAAATAAAGCTGTATATTTGTAGGAGAAATCAGATTGCAAAGATATGAAATATTACGAAATTACATTTACCACCAAGCCATGCAATGAAGTGGTGAACGATGTGGTATCGGCTTTGGCCGGCGAAATTGGTTGCGAAAGTTTTGTTGAATGGGAACAAGGTGTATTGGCCTATATCCAACAAGACCTGTTTGACGAAAGTGCTTTGAAAGATATGGTTGCCAACTTCCCCCTACCCGACACCACTATCCTTTATAAAGTAGAAGAAGCAGAAGACAAGGATTGGAACGAGGAATGGGAAAAGAACTTTTTCCAACCCATCGTCATAGGCGAGCGTTGTTGTATACATAGCACTTTCCACAAGGATACTCCCCAAACAGAATACGAAATCCTTATCAATCCGCAAATGGCATTCGGTACAGGGCATCATGAAACCACTAACTCCATTATCAGCGAATTACTTGATGCCGATTTAAAAGATAAAACAGTACTCGATATGGGATGCGGTACATCCATTTTAGCAATCCTTGCTTCCATGCGTGGAGCTAAAGAGGTGACAGCCATAGACATAGACGATTGGTGCGTGAACAACTCGCGCGACAACATTGCCTTGAATCAAATTGACAACATAACCGTAGAATTAGGCGATGCCCGTTTGTTGGAAGGTCGAGCACCATTCGATGTCATCATTGCCAACATTAATCGCAACATTCTATTGGCCGATATGGATCGCTATACCGCTTGTATGCACACCGGTTCAGAGCTATACATGAGCGGATTCTATGTAGAAGACATTCCGGTCATCCAATCCAAAGCTGAAAGTCTCGGACTCAAGTTTGTACACCACCGCGAAAAGAACAATTGGGCTGCGGTTAAGTTTTTGTTGGAGTAATATTTGAATTACTTTGTCAAAATGGTTTCAGTGATTTCATCCTATAAGTCATATTTATAAAACATCGTTTTCCTAATCGTAAAACGTCGTTTTGTACATAAGAAAACGGTGTTTTATAACTAAGAGCTATTCTTTAATACACAAACTATCCAATTGTTGAAGGGAACCATTGAAAATATTCAAATCAACTTGTTCGTCTATACCTGGTAAGGTACCGGCATCGTGATGTTGCCAAAAACTCCAATCACCTTGATAACGAACTGAGTCCACATAATAATGGGCAATCCAATAAGGATAACTATTGAATACGGAATCATTCAAATAATTGGTCTTGAACTTATAAGAAGCATAAATAATAGGTTTTACGCCATAATGTTTCTCAACGAGTTGTAACCAAAGCTTAAGGTCGGCCCGAAGGTGGTTCATATCCTTGGCTTTCTTTTCAATATCAAGAACCGGTGGTAAATCACCGGGCTCTAATTTTACAGAATTAATGAAGAAATCAGCCTGACGAATAGCGTCAGTTTTCGGATTATAGAAATGATAGGCTCCACGAATAAAACCATGGATGCGAGCAGAATCGAAGTTTGTCTTAAAATTCTTATCACTAAAGTCGCCTCCCTCGGTAGCTTTCATATAAATAAAGCGAATAGGGAATTGAGATTGACGAGTTTGCGAAAGCTTTTTCCAGTCAATATCACCTTGATAATGAGAAACATCTATGCCATGCACCTTATATCCGGCAGGCATACATACTCCATAACCTTTCAATCCATAACAAGGTTTCCAACGATAAGCATAAGGGCGGATAAAGAAATAATAGAATATGACCACAAATAACACTCCGACTATCCCCATAATGATATAGTACAACCACATAGGCACCTCCCACTTCTTAACTAACTTCTTCTTTTTCTTTTTGGCAACGGGTTTCCGCTGCGTCTTTCGGGGCGCAGAAG
>CAZJFI010000176.1:0-3799 GCA_964545265.1 uncultured Phocaeicola sp. | reverse complement strand
TCGAAACGCAAGATGGCCCCTTTCGCTCTCTCTACGGTAATGTTGTTCACCACCACATTGCGGATGTAACCTCCACGATCCTTATTGGACTTGAAATAGATAGCGTTCTTCACCGTACCTATTTCTACATTTTCCATATAAACATTCGAAACTCCACCCGACATTTCACTTCCGATACACAATCCGTTGCATTCTGAGAAGAAGGAACAATTACGCACCACGATGTTTTCCGAAGGGCGACCGGTAGCACGTCCATCGGTATCACGCCCGGCCTTAATGGCTACGGCATCATCACCCGTACGGAACGTACAATTCTCAATCAACACATTCGAAGTAGACTCCGGATCACATCCGTCGTTATTGGGGAAATGACTGTCGATAGTCACACCACGAACAATTACATTGTCACAGAACACCGGGTGAATAGTCCAGAAAGGCGAATCCTTCAAAGTTACATCTTCCACCAAGATGCGCGAGCAACCATAGAATTGTACAAACGACGGACGAAGAATGGTTCCTTCACCAAAGATACGTTCCTGCACTGGAGTAAGTTTATCGCCCATTTCACGCAAACGGTCACGGTCGTTGGCCTCTTTCGGTCCCCAAGTGGCAAACTCCAATCCAGCTTGTGCATCAATGGTTCCTTTACCCGTAATGGCAATATTGGTAGCATGATAGGCATAAATCATAGGCGAATGTCCATGGAGCTCCGTACCTTCCCAACGGGTAAGCACCACCGGAAGAAAATCCTTCGAGCGCCCGCTGAATTGCAAGTAAGCCCCTTCCTGCAAATGGAGGTTGACATTACTTTTCAATTTCAAAGGGCCGTTCAACGCATACATGCCGGGAGCTACATCCACCACTCCACCCCCATAATACGAACAGGAGTCGATAGCCCGTTGCAATGCTTGCAGCATGTTGGCCGATTCATCAAGTTGCACCTTCCATACCTTATCGGGGAAAGAGGTACGCACTATGTTTTCAATAATTAGCTCTTGCGGAGTGAGTTGCTTTTCCGCTTTGGGTTGTTGGATGCAGCCTGCCAAGAACAAGGCTGCTACTGAGATCAATAGTAATTTTCTCATATTCATTATTCTTTTAATGGGCCATCATGTACATATACAAAATCGTCAAAGGAAACTCGTCCGGCTTCCTTATTTATATTATAGCAATACAAACCGATGCGTACTCCCTTCCAATTACCGAACTGCATAGGAAACTTATCACCCAATGCCACAAAGTCTTTGGCATTATAGCTGTACAGCAATTGATATGCATTGTTAGTAGCATCCGCTTCCATACGCAGATAAACGACGCTTTCTTTAGCTGGGACTCTCTGTATCACTTCATTGTCTTTTTCCAAATACACATACCGTTTGCCGGCTTCCTTCATCACACCCAACGTCCAATTTTGTTTACCCATACAAGCTAAGCCACAATGCTGACCGTCTGCCATGTCCTTGCCACTCCATATCATCTTCACGGTTGCCGTACCGGTATAGCCCATCGTCTTTTGCGTCAACGTATTACGAGCCACCTTGAAGTTATCGGCTTTCAGTGCATGGAAAGTAATCATTCCCTTACGCTCCGTCAGACTCCAAGCCTCATCCACCGGATTGTGGTTGAATTGCCATTGCAAACCTAATCCCTTTCCTTCGAACGTATCATCAGTAGCAGGTAAGCCAATCGCTACCTCTTTCTTTATAGCAGGTTTCCGCCAAGCCTCCACAGGTTCGCCAATACCGTTCATATCCATATCTACTCCGATAACGGGCCAACCGTCTTTCCAGTGCATGGGTTGCAGATGTACTACCCTACCCAACGGATTGTATTGTTGGAAATGATAGAACCACCATTCCCCCTCGGGAGTATCCACCATTGCTCCTTGATGCGGACCATTGATACGAGTCATCCCTTGTTCGAGCACCACTTTTTTCTCGTAAGGTCCATAGATGTTCTTCGAGCGAAGAATGGTTTGCCAACCAATCTCCACACCTCCTTCGGGGATACTCATGTAATAATAGCCATCACGCTTGTGAATTTTGGTACCTTCGGCCACCGGACCGGTATACACCGTTCGTCCCTCGTCGAGCAATTTAGTACCATCCGGACTCATCCGATGAATAATGATGGGGCCTGCCCCGTGAATGCTTCTTCCCAAATAGGCAGTGCCATCCTCATCCCAAAACGGACACGGGTCTTCCCACTTGGGAACCTTTGCCACATGGGTCAATGGTGCCCAAGGGCCTTCGGGATTCTCGGCATTCGTCATGAACAAACCTTCATGTGGCGTACAGAAGAACACCCAGAACTTACCGTCGTGATAACGAATGGCCGGTGCCCACGAGCCACCGGCATAGCGGGCATTGTTTTCCCATTCCGGAAAATCGAACTTATCATAAAGTTGAGCTATCAGCTTCCAGTTTACCATATCCTCCGATTTCAGTATCTGCATACCAAGGAAATGGAAATCGGAAGCCACCATGTAATAAGTATCGCCCACACGAATAACATCAGGATCGGAATAATCCGCATTTAGAATGGGATTGATATACGTACCATTCCCTTGGTCGCCCCAAGTCTTCAAAGGCTTTTGTGAATGGACATTCAGAAAGACGAAACAACAAAGATATACAAACAAATGTTTCATGGCATAGTTTTTTAAGTAAACAATGGACAAAGATAATAAAAAGCAAATATTTTCATGCTTTTTCGTCCATTCTTTTCCCATTTATCAATTTATTCCTTACATTTGTTACCAATAAACCTTATAACATTATAAAAACATGAAAGCAAACCCTACATTTAGTTTGAATATCCCAACCCAATTGTTTTTCGGTTGCGGAGAAATTGAGAGATTATCTACAGAGAAGTTGCCTGGGAAGAAAGCTTTGATTGTCATCTCTGCCGGCACTACCATGAAGAAATATGGTTACTTGAGCAAAGTTCAGGCACAATTGAAGTTGAACAACGTAGACAATGTGGTATTCGATAAGGTATTGCAAAACCCCATCAAGTCGCACGTAATGGAAGCAGCTGCCCTTTGTCGTCAGGAAGGATGCGACTTCGTTGTAGGCTTGGGCGGTGGTAGTTCCATCGATTCGGCCAAGGCTATCGCCATCATGGCTTGTAACGAAGGCGACCTTTGGGATTATGTATCGGGAGGTAGCGGTAAAGGCCGTCCTTATACCAAGGTACTCCCCATCGTAGCCATTCCTACCACAGCAGGTACCGGTACCGAAATCGACCCTTGGAGTGTAATCACGAACGAAGAAGCTCAGGAAAAGATTGGTTTGGGAACATCGCCTTATACTTTCCCAACCTTGTCTATCGTAGACCCGGAACTGATGCTCAGTATTCCACCGGCACTGACTGCCTACCAAGGTTTTGATGCCTTCTTCCACGCAGCCGAAGGTTTCATAGCCAACATTGCCACTCCTATCAGCGACCTTTATGCTCTCGAAGCCATCCGCTTGCTCTACAAATACTTGCCGGTAGCTGTAAAAGACGGCAAGAACTTGAAGGCTCGCGCTAAGGTAGCTTGGGCAAGTACCCTTGCCGGTATGGTAGAAGCAACCTCCAGCTGTACTTCGGAACACTCCATAGAACATGCCATGAGCGCCTATTATCCTAACTTGCAACACGGAGCCGGCCTCATCGCCATTTCTGAAGCTTATTTTGAAACCTTCCGTAACGATTGCATGAAGCGTTACATGAAGATGGCCGAAGCGATGCTCGAAAAGAAGAGCAACCGCCCGTCCGACTTTATCGATGCATTGATTATCATGCAGAAGGAATG
>CAZJFI010000175.1:0-3802 GCA_964545265.1 uncultured Phocaeicola sp. | reverse complement strand
GGATTCAATGTTTCCACCCAATGAAAAATCCTGTCATAAGAAGAAAAGGGAACATACTTTGAACAGAGAAATAATGTCTTTTCTCTGTTTAGCAAAATTTCATTCCCTATATTGTTTTTGATTATCATTTAAGTGAAAAGAAAGATTATTTTAAAGTAATGTCAATTAGTTTTAATATGGCCTTAAATTTTAAACACATATTATAAAGCCAACCGAATGTTTCTTCCCATTGTTCTTTATTATCTAAATCAAAGTTCTTGGTTGTTAGAAATCGGGTAGCTTTTGTTGCTTCTTTCCAGTCAAGTTTACAGCCTAAAGATTCTTCTATTTCATTCGAGTGCTCTTTGAATAAATGATATTGACTTTTATTATCGGGTATATATATTCCGATGGTGAGTTCTTGCTTTTGACGGCTTGCCGTTATGCATAAATGATAAATAGAAGAACCAATGCTTAAGTCATACCAATGTTGGGCGTATGGTTTACGTAACTTGAACGTTTGCAAAAATTCTTCATTGCTATAAGCATTCTCGTTGAATTTATTCCAGAATTCCAATTGCAAAGACGAAGTTTCAGACATACGAATAGTCGTAGTTTTTATTTCCCCTAAATTGGTTTCGGGGTTTAAAGGTATATTGCTTTCATATTCGGTTATCTCGGCATCATCAATAGCCATTGCAATATCGCGGAAAATGTCTAACGCAACTTTAGGAGCAACATTAAAAAACTCCCTATTTTGACGGATACGTAAGTCGGTTAGGCGGTCGATGGTCTTGTGTACCAACTTTTCCACCTCATTATATTTCACGGTTTTCATCGTGGCGAATATCTCAAAAGGCAAAGGAACGGCTGTATTGTCTAATTCTTTGCTTCTCACATCCACTGGACGTGAACTTTTGCCTATCTTCACCCAATCTTCACGAAAACTGGGATTCGTCAATATATATACGTAACCAGGTTCTTTGTTGCTCATATAGTATCGGATTTTACTTCGACTACAAATTTAAAGAAAATCTGTAAGAATCCGTCAATATTCAAAATGATTGTGAAAAATATTCTTCAAAGAAACAATATCAATCTTAAAGTTCCAGTACAACAACAATCAATATTAAAACACTTTCTCATACCCCCACCTATCGCCTCGTGGGTAATGTATGATGCCACAATAGGTAAAGCCGCATTTCTGCAAGACCTTTTGCATGTAGAAGTTATCATAATTGGTATCTACTTTAAAGCTGTGTAGTCCTTTGGAGAAGGCCAGTTTTTCCACTTCCTGCATCAAGCGGACAGCTACCCCACGACGTTTGGCCTCATCGGCTACAGCTACCCGATGCACCACCACATAGGGTTGTTCGCTTAACCATTGGCCATCTATTGAATTGTAAGCCGGTTCACCATCGAAAACTACAGCAGCATAGGCTATTACCAACCCATTTGCTTGCAACACGTATGCATATTGTTTCTCTATGTCCATACGCATGTGTTCTTCCAACGGATAACTTTCGTCCCATTGCTGCTTCCCTTCGCGATACATCTGCGCCTTCGCTTGAAGAATCATTTCCCAAATACGGGGTAAATCGGTTGTTGTGGCTGGTCTTAATATCATACTTGGAAGTTTTGACAAATGTATGAAGTTTTTTCATCAAACAAGAAAAAAAAAGGATTTTTTCATCAAAACTCTTGCTATTCAAAATTCTTTCTCTACCTTTGCAATGTTTTGTTTCCGCAACCTCCACTTGCGAGGAAACGGATGAAAAGGGAATCAGGTGAAAGTCCTGAACAGTCCCGCTGCTGTAAGCCTCATCCTATAAGGATAGCGTTTACTTAATTCTCCAGCCACTGCCTATATAAATAAGGTGGGAAGGCAAAGTAAACAGAGGTAAGTCAGAAGACCTGCAAAACAAAAGTCACGCTTCGTGCTTTCGAGGAAAGAGCAAGAAGAACGCGCAAATGTGAATACTTTAATTTTTTGGTTTATGAAGAAACTGAACCCAGCCAATCGTGTATGGGTATGTCGGCTCCTTATGGTCGCACTGTTTCCTATTTCGGGCTATGCCCAAGAACAGAAAGACTCCATTGCGGACAAAGTGCATCAACTCGATGCCGTTACCGTAACAGCCCGACGTATGCCTGCCAAAATCACCTCGACCACTTCTGTGCAAGTGTTCAGGAAAGAAGATTTGAAGAACCTTGGTTTACAAAACATAGGTGATGCCGTAAAACGTTTTGCCGGAACCAATGTACGCGATTATGGAGGCATCGGTGGGTTAAAGACCGTTTCGGTACGCAACCTCGGAGCTGCCCATACTGCCGTAAGCTATGATGGAGTAGCCATCAGTAATACACAAGCCGGGCAGATTGATGTAGGACGTTTTTCGTTGGACAATGTTTCGTCCCTCTCTTTAGCCATTGGACAAGATGAAAACCTCTTGCAATCGGCCCGGCTTTATGCTTCGGCCGGTGTACTGAACATCGAAACCGAAAAGCCGCATTTTAAAGAAGGGAAGAACACATTTACTCAAGTACAACTTCGTGGAGGTTCTTTCGGATACATCACTCCTGCTTTCCGTCATTGGCAGAAGTTGAATGAACGTACCCAACTTTCAGTGGATGCCAATTATCTGCGGGCAGACGGATCCTATCCGTTTACTTTAAAGAACGGCACTCTGATTACGGAAGAAAAACGTATCAATTCGGACATCGAGTCCGGACAAGGGGAAATAAACCTCTTCCATACTTTTAAGGACGAAAGTGAGTTGAGCGCCAAAGCCTATTATTATAAATCAGAACGAGGCTTGCCTGGAGCTATAATACTATACAATTCGGCATCGGACGAGCGATTGTGGGATGAGAACTTCTTTGCTCAAGCCCGATACAAAAAAATATTCTCTACTAAATGGAGCCTACAAGCACAAGGCAAGTACAATTATTCGTGGAATAAATACGAGGATTTAGGAGCAGAATATGTGGGCGGAAAACAAATTGACACCAACCGTCAGCATGAATATTACCTGTCGGCTTCTGCACTTTATCATCCAACCAATTGGTTCACAATTGCACTTTCACAAGACGGTATCATCAACAAGCTGCATACCAACGGAGTAAACTCACCGGAACCTACCCGATACACCTCACTTACTGCCCTTAGCGCACGATATCAACAAGGACAAGTGAAAGCATCGGCCACACTGGTAGCAACTTACATAACCGAAGAGGTAAAGGCAGGAAATACACCCGACGACCGCAAACGACTCTCGCCTACCCTTTCCGCTTCGTGGCAACCCTGGAAAGAGGAACAATTCTTTGTACGTGCCTTGTATAAGAATACGTTCCGTGTACCTACTTTCAGCGACTTATATTATTTGCGGGTAGGTAACACCAACTTGAAACCGGAAAAGGCGACTGAATATTCTATCGGAATCACTTGGAGTGGAACACCTTTTAGTTTTACCGAGTTTGTTTCCCTTACCATAGACGGATACTACAATGAAGTAAACGACAAGATTATCGCTTTCCCCAGCACGTACGTATGGAAAATGCAAAACTATGGGAAAGTACACATTACCGGGATAGATGTAACCATGGCTACAGCCATACCTATGGGGCGGAAAATGAGTCTGAACCTATCGGGCAATTACTCCTGGCAAAAGGCACTCGATGTAACCAACAAAGAAGCCAAGAACTACAAGCATCAATTACCCTATACTCCCGAACACAATGGCAATGTGTCGGCCACCCTTGAAATGCCGTGGATAAACATAGGATACACCGTAACAATGGTAGGCAAACGGTATTACATGGC
>CAZJFI010000174.1:0-3829 GCA_964545265.1 uncultured Phocaeicola sp. | reverse complement strand
ACCAGTTTCTCACTGATCCAGTCCACAGCCATGTTACTTTGTGCGCAGACCAACACTTGGTTCTCCCTGTGCAGAGTCTCATAGATGGCTTCTACCAAAGTGGTGGTTTTCCCTGTTCCCGGAGGTCCATGTACTATGGCTACATCTTTGGCCAGCATTACCTTGTTAACTGCTTCTTCCTGAGTAGGGTTCAACCATGGAAAGCGGGTCAGTCCAAAACGGAACGTCGAGGCTTTCTGGGTGCCATGAAATATGTCGCGCAGTTCGGCCAGTCGGTTCCCTTTGGCCTTGATTACTTCTCTCAAGGCTTCGAACATCAGTCGATAGGAAGTTTCGTCAAAATACAGCTGCACTCCCAGTCGGTCGGCATTCTGAATGTCCATCAAGGCCGATGCACCCGGCAAAACCACCACCATGCGGTCTTCGTCCACATAGTTCACTGTGGCAGTGAAGTTGAAGTAATGTAGTTTCTCCGAACCATCTTGAGTGAAGAAACACACAGGCTTGCCAAATTCAAACACATGTTCTATGTCCTTGTCTTCCCGCCGTTCCACTTCTATCACCAGTTGGTTGAGCGAGTTGTAATAGCTTCTGCCTACCGACAGAGGATACCAGCACATGCCTCTCTTCACCTTTCGGCCTATGCCCATGGCTTCCGTCTGTTGGCGGAAAGTCTCCTTCTCATATTCATATTCCATGCGCAGCAACAACTCTTGTTGTTGCAGTTTCACTATGGGCGAGGTGGTATGTAGGCTGGTGCTGCTCATAAGGCGTTATCCTATCTGGCCATTTGATGGGACTTGTATCATATTCAATTAATATTTATTTGATGACAATTTTCATTTCACTTAATCAATAGCATGACCCTTATTTCTTGTTTTGTCTTTCCGCCAATACTTGTTCGCGGCTCTTGCTTTGTGTCACAATGTAAACCCCGATAAATACGAGCGCCACAGCTATACCCTTTACAATGCCAAAGGTGCCCATGCCCAGTGCCATTGAAACAACAGTGCCGGCTATGGGTTGCATGTAGTTGTACATACTCACCACTGTAGGGCGCAGGTTCTTTTGGCCAATCATCATCAGGATGTAAGCCAGGAAAGTTCCTCCAAAGACCACATAAGCCACACAAAGCCAGATTTTTGTATCCACTTCGGCATAAGGAATGGAAGTTACATCACTCAAGGCGAAGGGTAGGAAACAGATGGCTGCATAGGTAAACATCCACTTCATCAGCGTAAAGATGTTGTAGCGCGAAATAAGTCCCTTGAAAATAATAAGGTAGAAACAGAAGCAGAATTGTGACACCAGGCAGAGCAAGTCGCCCACTATATTCCCTTCCTTGCTGCTCGCGGCCACACTACTGCCCAATATCAGTGTCAGTGCACCGATGGAACCCAGCATCACCCCGGTAAATTTCTTGCCTGTAATGGGTTCCTTCAGGTAAATGGCTGCTACAATCATGGTGATGATAGGCGCTGTAGTGGCCACAATAGGCGCATTGATGGGCGAGGTGAGGGATATGCCAAAGGTAAAGCAACCTTGGTTACACACAATCCCCAGCATGCTGGCAAAGAACAGCAGCTTCAAGTCGCGTGCATTGACATGCTCTTTAGGAGCCAGGAACGAAGCCAACCAAAAACACACAGCACCTCCCAACATGCGGAAGTAGGCCATTGATATACCTGAGATGGCATCCTCCATGGCAATCTTGCCGATGGGTGACATCAATCCCCAAGCTGTAGCGGCACCCAACAGGGCCAAATGAGCATATATTTTCCTATTCATGGTCTTTTTTACAAAATTACGCTACAAAATTACATGTTTCTTTTTTATTTTTCTATCTTTGCTCAAAGAAACATTCAGACCATATGAAGAAGCAGGCAGATTATATCAAACGAATCGAAATAAAAGGGTTGTGGGGCCGCAAGAACATTTCATGGGAACTCAACCCGGATGTGAATATCCTGAGTGGGGTGAACGGCATCGGAAAGAGTACTATCTTGAACCGTTCGGTGCACTCCCTGGATGGCTTGCGGGGCGGTTCCTTGCATAGCGAAGCCACAGATGGCGTGAAGCTGGTGTTTGAGCCGGAAGATGCCACCTATATTCATTATGATGTAATCCGAAGTTTCGACCGTCCGCTCATTCATTCCGACCTGCTCGAGAAGATGGCCGACAAGAATGTGAAGACCGAGCTCGACTGGCAGCTCTACCAGCTTCAGCGCCGTTATCTTGATTATCAGGTGAATATAGGCAACCGCATCATTGAGTGTCTCACTTCGGGCGACCCCGAAGGCCAACAGAAGGCAGCAGCCCTTTCATATCCCAAGACTCAGTTCCAGAATTTGGTAGACGAACTCTTTGGCGAAACAGGCAAGACCATTGTGCGCAAGAGCAATGAAATCCGCTTTGAACAAGATGGCGACCTGCTTTATCCCTATCAACTCTCGGCCGGTGAAAAGCAGATGCTCGTCATTCTGCTCACCGTGCTGGTGCAGGACAATCGCACCGGAGTGATGTTCATGGACGAGCCCGAAGTCTCCCTCCATGTAGAGTGGCAACAACGGCTTATCGGACTTATCCGCCAGCTCAATCCTCACGTACAGATTATTCTTACCACCCATTCGCCTGCCATGATTATGGATGGTTGGATGGATGCAGTGACCGAAGTCAGCGACATTACCGAATAACAAAGGCCGTTCACCATGGGAAAACGATTGTCGGATAGTCTCTCCTCCTTGTATTTGGGCGCAGCCAACAAGCTGAAGTCCAAGAAGGCGCGACGCAAGATTGTGGCCTATGTAGAAAGCTATGACGATGTAGCCTTCTGGCGCTCCGTGTTCGACGATTTTGAAGACGAAACCTGCTATTTCGAAGTGATGCTCCCTTCCAAGAAAACCCTGTGCAAGGGAAAGAAGTCGGTGCTCATGAACAACCTCGGCTCCCGTTTGGGGCAGGACATGGTAGCCTGTGTAGACAGTGACTATGACTATCTGTTGCAAGGCACCACCTCCACTTCGCGCCAAATCAATGAAAGCCGATATGTGTTCCAGACCTATGCCTATGCCATTGAGAACTTCCAGTGCTATGCCGGCTCCTTGCACGAAGCCTGTGTACTTGCTACGATGAACGATCGTAAGCTGGTCGACCTGGAAGGTTTCATGACCTACTATTCCCAGATAGCCTATCCGCTCTTTCTCTGGTCCATCTGGTTCTATCGCAAAGGCAGACTCAACGAGTTTTCCATGACCGAGTTTTGCTCGTATGTTCGCTTGGACCATGTCAAGGTCAGTGCCCCCGAGGAAGCCCTCTTGCAGATGGATCGCCGGGTAAAGAACAGGCTCAACTATATGGCCAAGCACTATCCCGAAGCCTTGGACGAGATCGATCGCATGAAGTCCGAGTTTGAATATTTGGGAGTTACCCCCGAAAATACCTATATGTTCATCCAGGGTCATCACATCATGGAAAGTGTCACCATGAAGCTGCTCACCCCCGTTTGCAATGCCCTCCGCCGGGAGCGCGAAGAAGAAATCAAGCGTCTGGCCAATCACCATTTGCAGTATAAGAACGAGTTGGCCGGCTATGAACATCGGGTGTTGGGCATCGATGTCGTGTTGAGCAAGCACACCGGCTACAAGGATTCGCCTCTCTATCGAAAAGTAGAAAATGATATCCGTGAGTTCTTGAAGCGCATCAAGTAAATCCAAGAATAGATAGTAGGTGTTTTATCGAGTCTTCACCCTTCCTCCGCCACCATAGGCAGAATTTCTTCTTCATTCTGTGGGTAGGGGTGAGGCTGATAGTTCATCAGCAGGATGCGGTT
>CAZJFI010000173.1:0-3854 GCA_964545265.1 uncultured Phocaeicola sp. | reverse complement strand
AGTTGTTCGGCCAGGAAGTCTACCGACAGGTTGGAATTGGAGAAATTATCTTCTATCAACTGGTTCAATCGGCGTAGGAAATGATCATCCACCGTATTGTTGGCAATACTATTGAGTGGCATCAACGGAGTCTTGGAGAATTTCTTGTGCAACAAAATACGCATTTCTACCAAGTTGCGGATGCAAGAATCCAAATATTGAACGGAGAAGGGTTTCTCTATGTAGGCGTCGGCGCCGCAATCCATTCCTTCTATCTTTGAGCTGGTATCGGTTTTAGCCGTAAGTAGAATAAACGGAATATGACTGGTCAGTTGGTTGGCACGCACTGTTTTACAGAATTCAATACCGTCCATATTAGGCATCATCCAGTCGCTGATAATCAGAGTTACTTCATTGTCTTTCAAAATGTCCAAAGCTTGCAAACCGTCCTCGGCGGTAAGGATAGTTGCCTTGTCGGAAAAACTGGTAGAGAGGAAATGAAGCATTTCCTGATTGTCGTCCACTATCAGAATAGTCGATTTTTCCTTGTCGGTAGGAATGTGCAATGATTCCTGGAGGATATCTTCGGGAATGCTTGGATTTATCGGACTGTTTTCTTCTGCGGCTACTCCTTCGGGTTGTTCAATAGGTAAGGTAACAATGAACGAACTGCCCTGTCCTACTTCCGATTTTACTTCGATGCTTCCGTTGTGTCCTTCCACAATGCTCTTTACAAGGCTTAACCCGATTCCGGTTCCCGGCTTGTTGTCCATGGCCTGATAGAAGGGCTTGAATATTTTCTTCTGTTCTTCTTTGCTGATACCCATACCATTATCAGTCACTATGATGGTGAAGGTTTGTTGGTTGGGTTGTTTCATACACGACACCTTTACATAGTCTTTGGTGTATTTGTTGGCATTGGTCAACAGGTTACTTACCAGCTTGGTTACCGCTTCATTGTCTATCATAGCGGTAAAGTTTTCGTCGGGATATTCCACTTCCATTCTTGAACCGTTGTGGGTAATGGAAGGTTCAAAGCGTTCGCATACCGCTTTCAGCATCTGACTGATGTTTTGGCGGACAAATTTTATCTTCATGCCCTCTTGTTCAACCTTGCGGAAATCGAGCAACTGATTAACCAAGAAAAGGAGGCGTTGGCTGTTGCGGTCGATAATCTTCAGGTCGTTGGATACAGCTTCGGGGAAGGTATTCAATGAACGCATAATCTTTTCCAACGGGCCGATGATGAGTGATACCGGTGTACGTATTTCGTGAGCAATGGTGGTGAAGAACTTGATTTTGGCTTCGTGTATTTCATGCTCCTTGGTAGCATTCAACTCTTTGATTTCCAAAGAGTGTTTCTTTTCCGAACGTTTCAGTAAGAAACGGAAAAAATAAGTAAGTGCAACAATGAACAATACTACATAAAGGAACTTGGAATAGTTGTTCCAATAGAATGGAGGATGAACGTGTATTTCCAAATTGGTGCCTTCGTCATTCCAAACCCCATCGTTATTGGTGGCCTTTACACGGAAAGTATAACTTCCAGGAGGGAGATTGGTGTAGGTTGCCTTGTTTTGGGAGCCTACATAGTTCCACTCTTTGTCGAACCCTTCGAGCATATAGGCAAATTGGTTCTTTTCGGGGGTACAGTAACTCAATGATGCAAACAATAGACTGATGGCATGATCCTTGTAGGAAAGATTCAGTTCTTTTGTTTGTGTCAGTGATTTGGGAAGGCGTTTGTCGCCTACCAGTATTTCTTTGTTGAACAGTTCAATATTGGTAATTACTACAGGTGGTACACTCTGGTTGGTCTTAATAAGATGTGGATAGAAAGCATTAAAGCCATTGGCGGTACCTATGTATATTTTACCTTCTTTGGTCATTAATCCGGCATTAGGCAGGAACTGGTCACTTTGAAGTCCGTCGCTCTTTGTAAATATTTGGCATCCGTATTGATTGGGAATGTAGCGTATCAATCCTTTGCCGGTGGTCATCCACAGAATACCCTGGTCTTCAATGATACAACAGATGTTTTGGCTTGGTATTTCCAGTTCTATTCGTTCAAATTGGTCGTTTTCTGCTATGTATTTGTAAAGTCCGTTTATAGTACCCAACCAAAGTTCTCCGCTACGGTCTATCAGGATACAGTTGCATTGGTCGTTGGCTAATTTACCTTCGGTAGTGGCATAGGTATAGTTTTTCCAACTTTTGGTCGAAGGAATGTATTTGTATACGCCTTCTCCTTGGGTACAGAACCACATATTTCCCTCTTTATCTTGGTCGATGTCAATAATCATGGCATCTACTGCCTTTATTCGGGTAAAGTCGTCGGTGCTATGATTGTAGGTGTTGATGCCCGACATGGTTCCCATCCATAACTTGTTTTCCCGATCCTTGAAAATGGAGTAACAACTGCTTCCATCTATAGTGTTTGGCTTGTTACTGTATGAGATGTGTTGTTTGAATCGCTTGTTTTTCAAATTCAATACATTGAGATTCCCGGAATAAGTACCAATCCAGAGGTTGTCTTCATCAATGCAGAGAGCATGTACGTTATGATAGGAAAGGCTGTTTTTGTTTTCATTGGGTAAATAATGGGTGAACTGTTTGGTTTGCGGGAGAAGGCAACTCAGGCCACCATCGTCAGAGGCAATCCATATTTCACCGTCGGGACCTTCGCAGAACCGTCCGATTACCGAACCGCTTACGGAGTTTCGGTAGGTAGATGGAGTATAGTTTTCAAATTGGTTGGCATGTGGGGAAATATAATTAACCCCGCCATAATAGGTTCCTATCCATATTCCTCCTTCGTGATCTTTCAAGATGGGATACACAAAGTTATTGGATAAAGAATGGGGATTTGCATCGTCTTTAGTATGAAGCCGGTATTCTTTGGTAAAAGTGTTGAAGTGGAGCAAACCATCGTCCGAGCCTATCAGTAACTCTCCAGGCATATATTCGGTAATGGTATGAATGTGCATGGTTCCTTTTATTCCATCACCGGGGTGAAGATATACTTGTGTTTCTCCTGTATATTTATCAATTTTCTGTAAACCACTTTCCCAACTACCGAGCCATAAGTTATGATGGCTGTCTTCAAACATGGCCAGTGCGTATGAATTATGCTTGGGGTGGTTGTATTTTAATAGGGTGGGCTCAAAACTATCTTTTACTTTATTAAGTTTGTACAATGAATGGTCTCCCCAATTGGTGGTGACCCATATCTGGTTATCACTGTCGATGCAGACAGAAGCTACCATTCCATTGATTTCAGTAAAATCGTATTGGATAAGTTCTTTTTTTTGATGATCATATTTAAAAGCTCCTTGTCCAAAGGTCGAAAACCATAAGTTGTTTTGCTTGTCTTCTATAATGTGTTGAATGGAAGATTGGATGTGTTGATTATTAGCGGTTTGTATCAAAAAGGGGTTTACTTCTTCTGTTTCATATACGAAGGTATATAATCCTTTTCCTGTTCCTATCCATAATAGGTCTTGGGTGGCATAGAGTGTGTAAATATATTCGTTTACACCTAAATTGTCTATCTTGAACGATTTGATGTTTTTACCATCATAACGATTCAAACCTTCGTCTGTACCAAACCATATATAACCATGTTTGTCTTGAACAATGGCACGGATTCCATTGGAAGAAAGGCCATTTTCTACGGTAAGATGTCGGAAACGGAATTCGTAATCAATAGCGGCAGATAAGGTAAGTGCCGATAATAGGCTTATCAATAGGGAGAGCAGGTATTTTTTCATGGTATTCATCTTTTTAGGATGAACAAAGATAAAGAGAATTATTAATTTACAAAAGGATATTTCCATATATTAAAAAAGTATGTCATCCTGAACGAAGTGAAGAAT
>CAZJFI010000172.1:0-3858 GCA_964545265.1 uncultured Phocaeicola sp. | reverse complement strand
CAGAAAAGTTAGATATTAATCCAGGCTATTTTTATAGAAACACTGCTTTCTTGGACATTTTTACTGGCTTCATTAAACAAGAAGATGCTATACCCGCTGATTTCGAAGAAGAGGATGATGAGGTAGAACCTTTAGATTAAAATAGGACAATATAATATGAACTATCAATAAATGAAAGTGAAGAATCTGAAGTTGCTCTCAGATTCTTCACTTTTTTTGGGGTACTGTTTCCCAAATTTCAGTTATCTTTGTCCTCATAAAAGTTGAAACCATGAAAGACTTGAATTATTATAAGGAGTGTTTCTCATCATTGCATACAATGAAGAAAGCTGGTAAAAGGGCACCACATAAGGCGCTACTACTATTATCTGTTATCGACCTCGTGGAGCGTGGTGTCATCACTGATTGTAGGATTCCACTAAGTGATGATTTAGTAAAACAATTCAAGCAAAATGTTTCTAAATTGTTGGGTGAGAGTCTTTTGTTTCAGCCATCCCTAAATTATCCTTATTATCACATGCGGTCAGAACCGTTTTGGCAACTTGTGGCTAATCCTAATCGTGATATTGATAAAATTAGTAACTATTCGTTACCTCATTTACGCAAAAATATCGCATACGCTCGTATGGATGAAGAATTGTTCGATTTTCTAAAAAATCCGAATGTTCGGGCTAAGTTGCGCGTTGTTCTCATTTCTACGTATCTCGACAATCAACCGACATTGGCAGATAATTTACCGATGATATTAATTGCTTTTAATTGCCTGACATCATTGGTGGCGTAAAGCTAAATTAAATAAAAGTCCACAATATACCTGTTCCGTTTAAAATAATCAAGCACCTCAGCTTTCGATATAGAATATATAGAACAAATTTCGTTGATTCGGATTTTCATTCTATCGATATTATTAAGCAATATAGTACAGTCTTCTTTGTTTTTCCGCTTGGTATAAGATTTCTACATATCTTCATAAGCTATACCAATCAATAAGAATCCATATCTTTTGGGATTGTGTTTACGACTCTCCATAGCTTTTTGATATGCTATGTCATTTATTTTCTTCTTTTCAGAAGAAGACAACCTCACGCTTTTACATTTATAGTAAGGTATAAAAAATAACCTGCATCAGTTTTATAGTGTCATCCTGAACGCAGTGAAGGAGCTGGAAAGCGTTAGTGGATGTATTCAGATTCTTCGCTTCGCTCAGAATGACACGACTGATGCAACTTATTATTTACACGTTACATAACTAAAATCGTAGTCAAACTCTTTGCTCAATTAAGCGGTTTGGCTACTTATGTTTCGGGATTGTTTGATAAAGTTCTGTTCATGACTGCATTCTTGGAAAGTTGGGGAACGGGGATTAGTCGTATGGTAGAAGCTTGTAAAGCTGTTGGATTGCCAGAACCGGAATATGGTACTGACGGTACTTTTGTCTGGATTACGTTTAAGCGTCCTAACTCTGTTCCTAACTCTGTTCCTAACTCTGACATTAGCTATAACACTCATCGATTATCAGATAAACAAAAGGAAGTGTTAGCTTTTTGTATCATAGCAAGGAGTGGTCGGGAAATTCTTGAACATATAGGAGTTACTTATCAATTCAAGAATATTGTGAAATTTATCTCCTTCTTTTTTATAGTCGTGCATGTTTTACTTTTTCATCGGCTTAATCCATATTAACGTTCAACAATGTTTCAAGTTCACTCAATGCTGATTTGCGGCATTTGCGGATTGGTGCAAAATCCATTTCTTCAACAAATGCTTTAATACTTATACCCTTCAAGTAAACTTTGTTGGCCCGTTTGAAGAGAGTTTGGATTTTGTTAAAGGCATTATCACCTGACAACTTTGGGACTTCATTCAGTTTCAAATACTTGGAAAGTCCTACCATATCGTCCAATATCCAATCCTCTATCATACGTTCTACCTTTATCTGGCAAAAGTTTTGTATCTTCAAGGCTTTTACTTCTCGTTCCACTTTTTTCCAATCGACGATAGGACGTTCTGCAAATTCAAAGACATCGGTATCGTAACTACAACAGACAGCTTTCACTTCCATGCCTTTTTTATGAGCCTTAGGGCAAATCTCATTTTTAAGTTTACCTATGACCTTACTCGTATATCGAGACACACCTTTAAGATTTTTCACTTCGCATGAGTGAACGGAAGTTGAAGAATTCTTCCGATAGTACTCCAACAAACCTTCGAAGAATATCTGGTCAGTATCTCCTTCGACGAATATAACAATGTGTGGTTTTAATTGTCCTTTTCCCATTATTTGAAATATTCGTTAATCAATTCATCGTCACAATCCATGTCGAGCAACATCTCGAACATATATTCACCCACAGATATTTCTTCTGCCGATGCATTCTTCAACACCTTAGCAACCTTACTCGGTTTCAAACTACGGAAATCTGCTACTCCTTGGGCAGAAGGAATACCAAATTTCATCTTCGTCGGTTCCAAATATTTAATCAAGTATGGCGAATGACTTGTAATAAGTACCTTGGTATCTCCTGCAAGTTGTACGATAGCTGTCAGAAGATTCTGCAAAAGCTTGGGATGAACGGAATTTTCCAATTCTTCCAACAAAAGCAATGGAATCCTATTTATTTCCGCAGCTATCACTAAAGTCAGGATAAAGAATATTTTCTTTGAACCTGACGAAATTCGACTGATGGAAGTATATTGGTTATTATATCTTTCCTTCACACGAACATCGTAAAAGGTTTCCGGTAAACGGAAAGGCAAATTCTTCTTTTCTTCCTCTTCTACATCCTTGCGCAAATTAATCTGCACCGGTTCAAAGTCTTCAATTGTAACCAACAGTCCAGTAACAACATCTTTCAGCAATGCATATTTGTCCGGAGCAAGTTTTTTCAAGCTATTTAAATAATAGCCAACTTTGGCCTCACGAGGATAATCCAAACTCAACTCATTCACATCATCGTCCGGAGCTATCATATTAAACAAACTATCCGGATGTTGCAAAGTGCCAATTTCCCGAACGTCCAATCTGTTCAATTGACGAATAGAGTCAATATAGAAAAGGTCATCAAAATTAGCAAGTTTGTTCAACGCCAAAATATTACTATCAACGAGAAGTTGCTTGGAACAACGGCCTGTTGGTGAAGCCAAATAATAAGCAACATCCGTATCTTCACGATTGATGTAACTTCTGAACTTCAAGTCATCATCTGATTTCATTCTCAAATATTCACCTATAATTCTAGCACCATCATCTTTTGAAGTCTTCCACCATTCAAAAGAATAGCCGTAAACGAAGGAAAACGTCTCCTTTCCGTTAGAAAATTCCCCTTCCAATTCAAAAGTAAACGGAGCACCTTCCAAAGCTGTATTGATGGGTATGAGAGAACGATTGCGCATCCATGATAACTTTCTCTTTAAAGAAGCCTCCATAAAAAAGACACCGAAACCAATGGCACGTAATACGTTACTCTTACCATAATTATTAGGCGCAATCAATGCACTTAAATCATCCAAAGAGATTTCTACATCCTTCAGATTAAATATGCCTGATATTTTAATTTTATTGAGTTTCATACTTCATCAATTTTAATTTCATGCAAAGATAAACATATTCTTTCAATCAACAAACAATACGATATGTTTTTTTTCGTTTATTTCAATAATTAAGCAAAATCTCTTTTTTTACCATACTGTAAGGAAACAATTCTTTTCGTTACAATAACCTGAACATACACTTCAATATTAAATTTATCAGATCCTAAATATTGATTAGATGGAGTGTTTATTGTAATGTCAATATTAGGAATTGTCCACATAATCCTCCACTTAGCTTGCTGATTCCAATGGACACTTCACTCGTGT
>CAZJFI010000171.1:0-3858 GCA_964545265.1 uncultured Phocaeicola sp. | reverse complement strand
AGATAACCTATTTCAGCCCTGTATATGGTAGTGATTTGCCCGAAGCCGATTTGGTATATTTGCCGGGTGGTTTCCCGGAACTCTTTGCCCGTCAGTTGCATCGTCGTCGCAAATTGATGGACGATTTGAAGGCTTTTGCCGAAAAAGGTGGTAAAATATTGGCTGAAAGTGGTGGCACCGTATTGTTGGGCAATTCACTTACTACCCGACAAGGGGGAACGGCATATACTATGAGTGGAGTACTTCCTTATGATTTTGAGTTGGCAAACAATCGGTTGCAAACCAAATATAGAAAATATACCTTGGCGGATGTGGAATTGAAAGGACATGAATACCGTTATTTTCAATTGCCCAATGGTGCTTTCACCGATTCAATCGTAAGGTATAAGAATGTGATAGCTTGCTTCGGACATCTGTATTGGGGTGAAACCGAGCTTTTGAAGTGGTGGGATTAGACGAGAGCTGCAATGGCTTCGTACAAGAAATAGAACCCTACCATCACTTTCAGTAAAGTACCTAAGACAAATCCTATCATCGATCCGATTCCTGCTTTCAAGGCATGTTCAAAATCTCGTCCGCCTAACATCTCGCCAATAACCGCTCCAAAGAAAGGTCCAAGGATAATCCCCCAGGGCATAAAGAACAAACCTACAATGGTTCCGGCTATGCATCCTCGGTTACCGTATGTGGTTCCTCCACTATATTTACTGCCTAACATGGGGGTGATATAATCCAATACTTGCAGAATGATGACTACTATCAGCCATACTATCAATTGGGTAGTGGAAAATTGCACTTGATTGGTGAAGTGTAGCAACAATATACCTGCATACGAAAGAGGAGTACCCGGGAGCATAGGAACAATACATCCTACAATGCCAAGCACTATCAAAACGAATGCAATGATAAAGAGTAGGATTTCCATTATTTCTTTTCTGCGGCTCGTAAAATAAGTGTAGTGGCCCCTAAGGTAAAGATGGCACCATCTTCAATGCGCACCCGGTCCTTATCGCCTAATATTTCGTTCATCAGGAAAGTGCCGGTGATGCTTTGATTGTCGCGGAGAGTATAAATCACTTCACCTTGTTTGTTTTGACGAACATTCAATACACAATGTTTGCGATCCATACTGGGGTCGGAAGTCTCGATGGATACATCTACTTCTGTACCCTTGTTTCTACGGCCTATGATGTTGTCTCCTTCCTTCAAAGGAAGTACTTGTTTGTATCCAAATACGTTTTCTATTACTACAATACTTCCAAAATCCTGGCTGTTTTCTTGTTCGTCAAGCACTTCTTCTTTGCGGGTAGCTTTCAGTTTGGTTCTTCCTATGCGGATGCTGAATTGTTTTTTGCAA
The DNA here is from genome assembly GCA_964545265.1 of uncultured Phocaeicola sp. Taxonomy (GTDB): domain Bacteria; phylum Bacteroidota; class Bacteroidia; order Bacteroidales; family Bacteroidaceae; genus Phocaeicola. The sequence goes on along the minus strand of CAZJFI010000171.1, from coordinate 2,501 downwards.
TGTTCGCAAATGAAGACCAAGGATTGGCCTTCGGAATATTGAGTCTCATCGAATGTGATATAGTTATCGCATTTGGGACAAAGGATTCTCTTCATAATGGATGGAATTATTTGGAAGTCAGCAACCATGCACCAGAGAAGGCATTGTTCTGCTTCAGTTCATTCAGTTTTTGATTGGCGACCGATTTGTCTGTATAGTTGCATAATGAAATGCGGAAACGTCCGCTTCCTTCTACAATCGATGCCTCTTCGAAACCCTTTTGCTTAAAAGATTTCAAGGATTGTTTGGCATCGGCTGATGTTGCCAGACTGGCCACAATAATATGATATTTCTTTAGGTTCTGCTTAACGGGAGCAATAGGCTCTTTCTTGGGGGCAGGAGCCGAAACGCTCTGTACTTCCTTCTTGGCGGGAGCTGATATTGTTTCTACCTTCTTTGGCTCTTCTGCTTTAGGAAGCGGAGCTACTTTCTCCACTTTCACAACAATAGGCTTGGGCTCTTCTGTCTTTCTTCGTTGCGGCATTTCACTTGCCTTGGAAGTGGTCAGTGTAGTTGCCATGGAGTGTGAACGGATGGCGTCAAACAAGCAATCTGTTCCTAATGAAGCATAGTTGCCTTTGTCTATGTACGTATTTTCTACGGGCACAGACAATATAAAGAACATGATGGCTGCTATGGCTACAGCAACAGCATTGCTCAACCAACGTTGGGTATTCAGTCGATATTCCTTTGGCTTGGATACCGCCTTTTGAGGCATTTCAATGATTGTGGCTTCTTTTTCTACTTCAGATACCACTTCATCTGTTAATAATGATATGGAGAAACTATCCAATCCGTAAAGGGAAGGAGAGAGAGCACCACTTTCGTTAGGCTCAAATTCATACATACCATATATATTATATCGCAAAGTACCTATACCATGAAATTCAACGATTCCTTCGTCATACAATTGTTCCTTCAGTTGGTTTACCGTCATTTCAATTTTACGGGTAGCATCAGGAAAATCGGTGTGATAGGCTTGCATGTATGATTGAACCAACATACCATCGTTCATGGTAAGTTGCGGATTGAAGCCTATGGTACGGGTAGGAGGAAAGAAAAGGCCTTCAGCTTCTTCATAATGAGCTGGTTGACTGTGCGCAATGAATCCACCAAGGTCGGGAATCACCACACAATCGTTATCCAATAGCAAATATTCTATATGTTTAGCCAGTTCAATCATACTGCAAATTTAAGCTTTTTATTCCATTTCTTTGCATTTTTAGACGAAGAAAATGCAAGAAAGATTTAATTTGTTGTATTTTTGTCGCAGTTTTTAATTGGTATTAATCTAACTATTAACAATATGAATATAGCGATTGTAGGAACCGGATATGTAGGGCTGGTTACAGGTACTTGTTTTGCAGAGACTGGAGTCAATGTAACCTGTATTGATGTAAATGAAGAAAAGATAGCCAAATTGAAGGAAGGAATTATTCCTATATACGAACCTGGCCTTGAAGATATGGTCGAAAGAAATGTGAAGGCTGGGCGTTTACATTTCTCGACTTCCCTTGCGGAATGTTTGGATGATGTTGAAATAGTATTCAGTGCTGTAGGTACACCCCCCGATGAAGATGGTAGTGCCGATTTGAAATATGTGCTCGAAGTGGCTCGTACCATTGGTAAGCATATCAACAAATATACATTGGTAGTTACCAAAAGTACCGTACCGGTAGGAACAGCCAAGAAAGTGAAGGCTGCCATTCAGGAAGAATTGGATAAACGAGGAGTGGATGTAGCGTTTGATGTAGCATCGAATCCTGAATTCTTGAAGGAAGGGAATGCCATTGATGACTTTATGAGTCCTGACCGTGTAGTGGTGGGCGTAGAAAGTGAACGTGCCAAGAAGTTGATGTCCAAACTTTACAAACCATTTATGTATGTGAATTTCCGTGTAATCTTTATGGATATTCCATCTGCTGAAATGACTAAATATGCTGCTAACTCCATGCTGGCTACCCGTATCAGTTTTATGAACGACATAGCCAATTTATGTGAATTGGTAGGTGCCGATGTAACAGCTGTTCGCGATGGTATTGGGTCGGATAGTCGTATTGGGCGCAAATTCCTGTATGCCGGTTGCGGATATGGTGGTTCTTGTTTCCCTAAAGATGTAAAGGCTTTGATAAAGACTGCCGAACAGAATGGATATGATATGAAGGTGTTGAAAGCCGTTGAAGATGTCAATGAACGCCAAAAAAGTATTTTGTTTGACAAACTGAACCGTCATTTCCAAGGGGAATTGAAAGGCAAGACCATTGCTTTATGGGGATTGGCCTTCAAACCGGGTACAGATGATATGCGCGAAGCTCCATCGTTGGTGTTGATTGAAAAACTGAAAGCGGCAGGATGTCATGTCCGTGCATTCGACCCTGTAGCTATCAATGAATCCAAACGTAGAATTGGAGATTCTATTTATTATGCTACTGACATTTATGATGCTGTACTTGAAGCCGATG
>CAZJFI010000170.1:1714-3862 GCA_964545265.1 uncultured Phocaeicola sp. | reverse complement strand
TAGCATGAAAACAGAAAATTAGTAATAACCCATTAAAACAAGAACATTATGACAACCATTATCAACTCACAACTTCCTGAATTTAAAGTACAGGCTTTTCATAACGGTAACTTTACCACAGTAACTAACGAAGACGTAGCAGGCAAGTGGGCCATCTTCTTCTTCTATCCTGCCGACTTCACCTTTGTTTGTCCGACCGAATTGGTAGACTTGGCCGAAAAGTACGAACACCTCAAGAGCTTGGGTGTAGAAGTATATTCCGTAAGTACAGACTCTCATTTTGTACATAAAGCATGGCACGATGCATCGGAAAGTATCCGCAAAATCAATTATCCGATGTTGGCCGACCCAACCGGTGTACTGAGCCGTGGCTTCGGTGTAATGATTGAAGAAGACGGTATGGCTTATCGCGGTACATTCTTAGTAAATCCTGAAGGTAAGGTGAAGATTGCCGAAATTCAAGACAATAATATCGGACGTAATGCCGACGAATTGGTTCGTAAGGTAGAAGCGGCTCTCTTTGTAGCCAGCCATCCGGGTGAAGTATGCCCTGCCAAGTGGAAACATGGTGCAGAAACTCTCAAGCCAAGCATTGACCTTGTAGGTAAAATCTAAAAATATACAACTATGTTAGATCAAAGCATTCTCCAGCAAGTAAAAGGTATCTTCCAAGCATTGGAAGCCGATTATACATTCCGAATCAGTTATGATCCAGGACGGGAAGAAAGTCATCAACTGATTGAGTTCCTGAACAATTTTGCGACTACCTCGCCTAAACTTCATAACGAGTTTGCAGAAGTAAAATCCGGTGCGCTGGAGTTTGCTCTGATGAAGGATGGAGCAGATACAGGTATTGTCTTCCGAGGTATTCCTAACGGTCATGAATTCACTTCTTTGTTGTTGGCCGTACTGAATGCCGATGGCAAAGGCAAGAATTTGCCCGATGAAGGTGTAAGCCGCCGTATCCGTGCATTGCAGGGTGACATTTGTTTGCAGACATACGTCTCGCTTACGTGTACAAACTGTCCGGATGTGGTACAAACCTTGAACATCATAGCTTTATTGAATCCCAATATCCGTCACGAAATGGTGGATGGAGCACTCTTCCAGGATGAGGTCGATAAGTTAAAGGTACAGGCGGTTCCCTCTGTTTTTGCCAACGGAAAACTTCTTCATGTAGGAAGAGGTTCATTGGGAGAATTGTTGGATAAACTGGAAGAAAATTTTGCTTCGACCGGTGAAAGTGGACAAGCTGCTGTAGAAAGGGAATTCGATGTCTTGGTATTGGGTGGCGGTCCGGCTGGTGCTTCGGCTGCTATCTATCTGGCCCGCAAAGGTCTCCGTGTAGGTATGGTGGCCGAACGGATTGGTGGACAAGTAAAGGAAACAGTAGGTATTGAGAACCTGATTTCCATTCCTTATACTACAGGTAGTGAATTGGCCGACAATCTTCGTAATCACTTGACCCGTTATCCGATAGAACTGTTCGAAAACCGACGGATAGAAGAAACGGTTTTGAAAGATAAGATGAAACAAGTGGTAGTGAAGGGGGGCGAAGTGTTCAGTGCACCATCGGTCATCATTGCAACGGGAGCCGGATGGAGACGGTTGAACGTGCCGGGCGAAGCCGAATACATTGGTCGTGGAGTAGCCTTTTGTCCGCATTGCGACGGTCCGTTCTATGCAGGAAAGGAAATAGCTGTAGTGGGCGGTGGCAATTCCGGCATCGAAGCCGCTATCGATTTGGCGGGCATCTGCAAGAAAGTGATGGTCATCGAGTTTATGGAAACATTGAAGGCCGACCAGGTATTGCAAGACAAAGTACGAAACTTGCCTAATGTAGAAGTGCTGACTTACACCCAAACCACACAGGTAGTGGGAGATGGCGAAAAGGTAACTGCTATCCGATTGAAGAACCGTGAAAACAATGAAGAACGTGAATTGCCTTTGGACGGAATCTTTGTACAGATAGGTTTGAGCGCCAACAGTCAGGCTTTTAAAGGCGACTTGAATATGAGCCGCATTGGTGAAATCCTCATAGATGAACATTGCCGTACCAACCTTCCGGGAGTATATGCGGCGGGCGATGTATCTTCTGTTCCTTACAAACAGATTATCATAGCCATGGGCGAAGGAGCGAAAGCGGCC
>CAZJFI010000170.1:0-1614 GCA_964545265.1 uncultured Phocaeicola sp. | reverse complement strand
ATGATGGCATTTCAATACCCGATGCGGCAGATGGCCATGGCCCAACAATTCGATGGGGCATCCGAAGTGTTCTTCCAACCATTCGGCTGGTACTTCCGTATCGGGATGATAATCCAAGGTCTCGTTTACACAAGCAATGGTCTTGACATTCTGAAGCACCGTACCGATGTCGTGGCTTACCAGAATGATGGCCCGTTCCCGGTTGATTTCTTCCAATAAGGAATAGAGCTTGGCTTCGAAACGCTTGTCAATATAGGTATTAGGTTCATCCAGGATAACGACTTCGGGATTGGATACGAGCGCTCTTCCCAACAAGGCCCGCTGGAGTTGGCCACCGCTAAGTTGGCCGATGGAGCGTTTCTCTAACCCTTCCAATCCCATACGGGCAATGATGTGTTTCACCTGTTCGTGATGCTCATTGCTATAGGGATGTAGAAGTGATTTTTGTTTGCTTAGTCCCGACAGAACCACCTCGTATACAGAGATGGGAAACTTCTTGTCGATGGTATGGTATTGAGGGAGGTAACCCATGGTAATTTCGGGTACCTCCTTACCGTTTTTATAGAAACGGATTTGTCCTTGTTGAGGCTTTTGAAGCCCCAGTATGTTTTTGACAAGTGTCGTTTTCCCGCCTCCATTAGGTCCGATAACTCCTAAAAAGTCTCGTTCGTAAACCGTCAGGTTCACTTGGCTTAGTACGGTCTTTCCGTCGTATCCGGCATAGAGGTTGGTTATCTGTATCAAAGGATGAGGCATAGTTTTTATTTTTTAGTCAATGAACGGGCGATATTAATCATTTCTTTTTGCCAATCGTAGCTAAGCGGATTGATGGGTACTACTCCTACTTCCAATTCTCCGGCTATGAGTAGGGCATTTCGCATGTCAAACTCTTGCTGGACGAATATCACATTGGCATTTTCTTTCTTACAGATTTCAATCAGTGCTTTCAGTTGGGCGGGTGATGGCTCTTTCCCGTCTTCTTCAATGCTGATTTGTTTCAATCCATAATCGCGGGCAAAATAACTGAGTGCCGGATGATAAATCAAAAAAGTGCTGTCGGCCTTTTGAAGAAGTTCTCTTAGGATGCTGTCGGTCTGTGTGATGGTTTGTTTCAAACTGTCGAGGCGTATTTGGTAGAGTTCCCGATGGGTAGAGTCAATGCTGCATAAGGCGGTAAAGATATTATCAGCAATCATCCGGGCATTTTCACAGGAGTTCCAGATGTGAGGTTCTACTCCTCCCGGGTGTACATGGTCGCCGTGGTGATGTTCCTTCCCATGAATGAGTGAAACTCCTTTCGAGGTATCGAATACTTTCAACTGAGGTGAATTGGCTGTCAGTTTCTTCATCCAAGCTTGTTCAAACCCAATGTGTCCTATGCGCAGATAGGCTTCGCTCTTATCCACTTCCACCAATTGTTGAGGGGTAGGGTCGTACGTCTCAGGGCTGGAGCCTTTGGGTACCATACTTACTACCTTATATTGGTCACCGGCAATGGCTTCGGTAAAGTAGCGTAAGGGTTCCAGGGTAACCATTAATGTTGGTTTCCCGTTGCTTTCTTTCGGATCTTTACAAGCGCTCAGGCCTATAAAGAATATAAACAGATAGACTAAA
>CAZJFI010000169.1:0-3875 GCA_964545265.1 uncultured Phocaeicola sp. | reverse complement strand
ATTCCCGATTCAATCACATCAACAGGAAACTCAATGGCATCCATTATCGCTAACCAATTCGGAGAAGCCTCCGACTTGCGTTTCTCCTCATTGATTGCCATTGGTCTTGTGTTATTCCTGATCACGGCATTCATCAATATGATTGGTAAAATGATGATTAAACGCGCAAGAATATCTTAATTATGGCTACTATAAAAATAAAGAATCGTTTAGCAAAGGATAAAGCAATGCTTTGGACAGTATGCTTATTTGCAGCACTTACGGCTGTGCCTTTGTTTGCTATCTTGGGAGAAGTGCTACTGCGCGGCTACGACCAACTGACGTGGTCTTTCTTTACAGAACCAACTCCTACTGCCTATAAAGCTATGAAAGCTATTGAAGCAGGTGAGACTATTCCCGGCGGAATCGCAAATGGTATTATCGGTACCCTGATTATGCTTGGTATGGCTGCTGTCTTTGCTGTTCCAACAGGCATCTTGTGTGGTGCTTATTTGGCAGAAAATTCCAAAAACCGCTTTGCTCAAGTGGTAAGTTATCTCACCGACTTGTTACAAGGTACCCCCTCTGTTATTATCGGTATTGTAACCTATATTTGGATAGTGGTTCCAATGAAAGGTTATTCTGCCATTGCAGGAAGCGTTGCTCTGTTTGTTATGATGCTTCCTTTGATTATCCGTTCAACGGAGGAAACATTGAAAATCCTACCTGCATCGCTCAAAGAGGCAGGTTTGGCGTTGGGTGGCAATCGTGCCCGTGTGATGTTGAAAGTACAACTTCCTGCGGCATTCGGAGGTATCTTTACCGGTGTATTGCTTGCCATATCGCGTGTGATTGGCGAAACGGCACCGCTTATGTTTACCGCACTCGGTTGCTCATTCATCCGCTTTGCGATAGATAAGCCCATATCAGCGGTGCCTCTGCTTATATGGGAGTTCTTCAACGACCCCAATCTTCAGGAACTGATTTGGGGGGCGTCACTCTTTCTCTTATTATTTGTATTAACATTGAATCTTACAGCTAAGTATCTTGCAAAGAAATGGAATCAGTAACACCTATACTTGAATTTAATAAAACTTGCGTATCCTATACCAAGCAGACGATGGCGGTAAAATATGTATCGGCAGCCATCGAACGAAACACCATCACCGCTATTATGGGACCTTCGGGTTGTGGCAAATCAACCTTGCTGCGAGCTGTGAATCTGATGCACAACCTTTATCCCAATATTCGTGTGGACGGTGAGATATTATTGAATGGTGAAAACATCCTCTCCATGGAGCCTATTGATGTACGCCGCCGTGTGGGCATGGTCTTTCAGCGCCCTGCACCATTCCCTACCATGAGCATCTACGATAATGTGCTTTCGGGCTATGCGCTCAATGGCATCCGCTTATCGAAAACCGAAAAGGATGAAACCGTTGAACGCTGTTTGAAGAGTGTTGCACTATGGGACGAGGTAAAGGATGTATTGAATAAGAAAGGTACTTTCCTTTCGGGCGGTCAACAACAACGATTGTGTATTGCCCGTGCATTGGCAATGAAACCCGATGTATTGCTGATGGACGAGCCTACCTCTGCACTCGACCCTATAGCAACGGCTCATATCGAAGAGTTGATGCAGGAACTTCATAAGGACGTGACCATCCTCATCGTTACTCATAATATGGGACAGGCTATGCGTATATCCTCAAAATCCATGTTTATGTACTTGGGCGAATTGGTGGAGTATGGCGATACGGCTACGATGTTCTCCAATCCTTTGGACGAGCGTACCAAAGCCTACCTTATGGGTAAAATCGGATAATCGTCTTTCTCGATTCTGACTATCAATTAGTGTCAATTACGGATTTTCCTACTTAAGGGATCTGCTTACCTTGAAGGAAAGTTGAAGGCAGATTTCTTGTTGTACTTTCAAGATAGATTGATGTCCTGCAATTCTACCAGTTTATTGACGATGGCATAAATGGTCAGTCCGTTGGAGGTATGTATTTGTAGCTTTTTGGTGATATTGCGTCTATGCGTGGTCACCGTATTGATGGACAGACAGAGTGTATCGGCTATTTCTTTGTTGGACATTCCTTTGGCCACACAAGTAATGATTTCCTTTTCGCGTTCACTCAGTGTTCCAAGTTTGTCTTCTGCTTGTAAAAGGTTAGCGGGAGCAGTCACCGAATGTGTAGGTGCTTGACTCCTCACCTCTTCTTCCAGACATTCCACTGCCGGCACAAAAAGCTTGTCTTCAACCAGACAATGCGAATTCAAATCTTGCTCGCAATTGATGATGTCGAACAGGACGGCATTCAGCAAGTCGTTCTCTTTTTCAGGATAGTATTGGATGATGATGTCCTTTAGTTCTTTCAGCTTGGTCTCGATGTGGTTGTGCTTGTTGGCAAACGTACGGATGTTGTAATGTTCGTCCAATTGGTTATGCAGCAAGTTTTCTACGTATGTGAACACTTTCTTGTTTTCATATTCCATGTGCCGGCGTATTTCCGTTGCATATTCATCATAGAATTTCAATATCAGAAAAGCTACATCATTGGTACCCGAATAATCGATGGCGTCAATCAGCCTCCGTCGAATCAAAGGAAGATTGAATTGGAGGAAATAATTATGCGCACGTTTCAGGTAATTGATGAGGGAGGGTAAAGATATTTGCGTATAATCATATTCTTTTTGGCTGATGAAATTGGCCACCGCTAGAAACGTGTGGCAATCTACATCCGTATGATTACAAATGTCCTTTACCGATTTTTCTCCAAAGCCTAAGGATATACCAAATCGGCTCATTACCATCAGTAGTGAGCTGTTGTCCTTTATCAGGCTGCGCATCTTGTCGTCAGGGAGATACTTTTTCATCTGTTTCTCTTTTTATGGTTTTCTGTGTAACTCTTTCTGTCCGTTCTTTGACGACATACCCTACAATGACCATCAAGGCTATCCAGATAATACAGAGGACAAACAGATAGTGGTTATACAAATATTCACCGTCTTCGTGCATTCGGTTGTTGGTGCATAACATACATGCATATAGTGCATTTGCTGGACCATGCGACAGAATAGAACTTATGATGTACCCGATTCCTCCTATGAAAATGATGCACATGCAACTTATCAAAGAACGGCTATTACTTATCATTTGTATCTTTTTGTTTGCAAAATTATACACTTCCTCTTTTGCGTGCAATACTTAAATTGGGTGATTTTTTTTTGTTTTCGAGGAGTAAATACCTCATTTTAAAGTATTGATAGGTATTTGGATTCGGTCTAATTTTGCAGCCGAAAAACAAGATTTAGATAAATATGATAAAATTAAAAAATGTATTGGGTATTCTATCACTTCTTTGTCTACCTACTCATCTGATGGGGAATAACCCCGAGAAGCAAACAGAGGCTACGGACGATTATCTGCAGTTCCGTATCGGTGGATATGGTGAAATGGTAGCCGCTTTCAAAGATTATGGAATCAATCGCTTCAATGGTTCCCCTTATGGTAATACAAAGGATAATCGCAATACTATTTCCATCCCCCGTTTCATCTTGGCGTTGGACTATAAGTTCAATAGTAAATGGATCTTGGGTGCCGAAATCGAATTCGAATCGGGTGGAACCGGTTCGGCTGTGGAACTGGAAGCAACCGAGAACGGTGAATATGAAACCGAAGTAGAAAAGGGGGGAGAGGTGGTTATGGAACAATTCCATATCACCCGATTGATTGACAAAGCATTCAATGTTCGTGCCGGTCACGTGATTGTACCGGTTGGTTTGACCAATGCACACCATGAACCGATTCATTTCTTCGGGACCGTACGACCGGAAGGTGAAACGACCATTCTTCCGTCTACTTGGCACGAGACAGGTATTGAATTCTTTGG
>CAZJFI010000168.1:0-3877 GCA_964545265.1 uncultured Phocaeicola sp. | reverse complement strand
ACCCTTCTTTACAACACACATGTGTTCAACTTCATGTGAATAAACCATATTCTTTAAGTTTTAGTGATAAAAATATATACGTAACCACAAACGAAAAGGGTAAATACCCAAATCGCCTACAAAGATAACCTTTTTATTCGTTTCTACAATTACATGGGCCACACTTTTTGATATTAATTTTTAATAAAAAGGGGGAAACCTGATAAATTGTAAAGTGGAGTTGCCAAAAATACTTGGTGGTTTGCAATAAAAAGCATAATTTTGTCGCCCGAAAAAGTACGAAATGAATTGAGCAGATATGGAAGTAAATAAAATAGAAGTAACCGATGAGGCTCTTCGCAAGGGAGCCGAAGAAGGAATGGACGGATTCTTGAAAGTGTTTATTGACAAGTATCTGGAAGTAACGGGAGGTGAAATCAATCGTGAGACGATGCCACTTCTCAATGGCCATCAACACTCGTTGTTGGGATATCATTTCTTTCGTGAAGAAGTGAACGAAGGCGGATTTGTACAACTCATCCAAAACGGATATGGGCCTTATATTTTTGACAATCCTTTTGCCAAGGCCATGCGACTTTTCGGTGCAAAGCATTTCTCCAAATTGGTATATGCGGCCAAAGAAATCTATGATACCAATCGCAAGGATTTGGAAAAGGAACGCAATGATGAGGAATTCATGGCCATGTACGAACAATACGAGGCTTTTGATGACTTGGAAGAACAATTCATGGATATGGAAGAACTGGTAACAGCGCAAATAGCTGAATATGTGGATGAGCACTTGGAACAGTTCGCAACCATTAAATAAAGGGAATAACCAATAATTGTTAAAGAATGAAAAGAACGTGCAGTATTTTAGCACTTCTTTCATTTATTCCTAAAACATTTAAAAAAATGGGTTAGATGGTGTGTAACTCATTCTTTTTATGTAATTTTGCAAACAATTAAAAATTAGATTAGAAAAAGATGAAGAAAATGAAATGGGCAGTGTTGTTCGCTGCATTGGTATCAGTGTTTGGTTTTAGTTCTTGTTTGGACAGCGAAGAAGGTACAAGCTACGATTTGTATGAATATGTAACAGTGGACAGCTATATGGGAGTAGCTACTTTGGTGGGCGACCAATCGGGTATCACTTATATTCCTACTACAACAGATGTGCTTGCTTCTTTGCAATTGGAAGATGGCAGCTATTACAAGCGTGCTTTGGTAGCTATCCAATTGGCCGAAGAATATGTAGTTGGTAAGACCTCCTATTCTATTTCAGGTATTCAAGTATACAACTATATCCCTTATAAGGATTGTACCATGAATCCTGATACAATTAGTGGTGATTATAACTTCATCAGCTTGGGTACAGGTAATGAAAGACCATGGGTAAAATCTGGATTTGCCAATGTGTCTTTCAGCGTTCAGATTCCTAATTCAACTCCAAGCTTGAATGATTTCAATCTGTATTTTACCGGTGCATCAAACGATACATTGTATGCCAAGTTGCAATATTCAAAGGATAATACATCATCGGCTTATACTACAATGAGCGAAATGATTAGCTTTGCACTTCCCAGCTATGATCCGGCTTATGGACAGGTGATGAGTAAAGATTCAATCGTGCTTACTGTAGTGGCCAAGAGTGCCAATGATGAATTGACCACTACTTCATCTAAATTTTCAGTAAACGAGCTTCGTTAATTGTAAATTAACCGATATTAATCCTCTACTTGTGGTCAAGTAGAGGATTTTTTATATATTTGCAGCTCATATTCAAAATAGATAGAGGATTACGTCGTGGATTATAGAGAGTTGTTCAATAGAATGGTATTGCTGATTTCAACTCCTGCTAAAGCGTGGGAAACAATTGGCAATGAAGCGGAAGGGCAAAAGGTTTTGAATAATTTTGTCTATCCGTTGATAGGTATGTGTGGACTGGCTGTGTTCATCGGTTCTTTTTTCGGGAATACAGCCGAAGCAAACGAAGCGTTTACGTTAGCCATGAGGAATTGTTGTGCAACTTTTATTTCATTGTTTGGTGGTTTCTTTTTGGCTGCCTGTCTATCGAATGTGGTTGGAAAGAATTTGTTGAATCGCGAAGACGAGGTTGAACTAAACCGCCAGTTTGTGGGTTATTCCATGGTAGTGATATTCGCTTTGGAAATAATCAGTGGGTTGTTCTCCATTTCCATCCTTCATTGGATATTGCAATTCTATACCGTATTTGTGGTATACGAAGGGGCTCGTATTCTCATGAAAGTAGATGAACAGAATTTGACACGCTATTCATTGATTATAGCTGTTATCATCATTGTTTGTCCGGCGCTGATCTCTACATTGTTTACAAAACTCTCTTTGATATTGAATTGATGAAAGCTGCTAACATAAATATAAAGAATAAACGTGCTTCGTTCGATTACGAATTTATAGATACTTATACCGCCGGAATTGTTCTTACGGGTACGGAAATTAAATCCATCCGTTTAGGAAAGGCGAGTTTGGTAGATACTTATTGCTATTTCATAAAAGGTGAACTTTGGGTAAAGAATATGCATATAGCCGAGTATTTCTATGGTTCGTATAACAATCATGTGGCACGTCGTGAACGCAAGTTGTTGCTGAGCCGTAAGGAACTTCGTAAACTTCAAGATGCCGAAAAGAATCCGGGCTTTACCATTGTACCCACTCGTCTGTTTATCAATGAAAAGGGGTTGGCTAAGTTGGTTATAGCCTTGGCAAAGGGTAAGAAACAATACGATAAGCGTCAGTCACTTAAGGAAAAAGATGACCGACGCGAGATGGATCGTATGTTCAAGCATTGATGTATTTTTCGGCTAAGGCCAATGTTTCCGGCTTGCCGATGTCTATAAGTTGTAGACTTTCTTTGGCATAGCATCCTATCGCTGCCTCGTGGCACGTTTGTAGATAGAAATCCATAATCGGGAATTTGCCTGTCCATTCTTCTCCCATATACTTGAATATCTGGGGAGAAATGACGTGTATACCACTGAAGGCATATTCCTGTAGCTTCTCTGGAGCGTAAATAAAACCTTCGGGCTTGGTTTGTAATGTTTCCTTGTTTATCCAACCACACAAATGGTTTGCATGGTCGAATAACAAATAGCGCGTTGTCTTGCGGGAGCTGACCAACAAAGTGGCATCGTTGCCACTGGTTAAATGGTATTCATACAATGCTTTTAAATCTACATCGGAAAGAATATCAACATTGTGCACCAAGAAAGGTTCGTCGCCAATGAAGAAAGAAGCTGCTTTCTTGATTCCGCCACCCGTATCGAGCAATAAATCCGTTTCATCGCTGATGTGAATGGTAATGCCAAAGTTGTTCTTTTCTTTTAGGAATTCAATGATTTGATTGGCAAAGTGGTGTACATTCACCACAATCTCATTGAATCCCGCAGCCTTCAGTTTTAGTATGACATGTTCTAACATGGGTTTACCGGCTACAGGAACCAATGCTTTCGGCATTGTATCGGTCAGTGGCTTCAAGCGTGTGCCCAAGCCTGCTGCAAATATCATGGCTTTCATAACTTCGCTTCAAACGTCTGTTCTATGTTCTGTTCACGGTGTATCAGTTCTACCTTTACACCGAATTTCTCATTCAGATGCTCAGCCATGTGTTGGGCTGAATATACAGAACGGTGCTGACCTCCGGTACATCCGAAACATACCATCAGATTGCTGAATCCTCGTTCTATGTATCGCTTTACATGGGCATCCACCAGAGCATAAGCATGTTCAAGAAATGGGAAAATTTCACCATCGTCCTCCAGGAATTTGATGATAGGTTCGTCAAGTCCGGTAAATGGTTTGTAGCGTTCGTATTTACCGGGATTGTTCACCGCGCGACAATCGAATACATATCCGCCAC
>CAZJFI010000167.1:0-3886 GCA_964545265.1 uncultured Phocaeicola sp. | reverse complement strand
TGGGATGTGCTTTTCCTACCTTTTTAGGGAACACCCCTCAAATGTGGTTTGCCCTCATCCTTTGCTCAGCCCTTACCACTTGGGTTCGATCGGGGTTCAACAATGTCATGGCACCTTGGAAAACCAATTCGTTCACCTTTCCGTTTGTATTTTGCACCTGGATTTTCCTATTGGCCTCGCGCATGTTGCAAGGTATGCCATCGGAATCACTTGCTGCTCCCGAACTCACCCAACATTGGGATGCCCATATAGAACTTTCTTTGGGAGCCATCCTTGTCTATTGGCTGAAGGGTATCTCGCAAGTATTCCTCATCAATTCGTGGGTAACAGGGATTCTATTCCTCATCGGCTTGTATCTGAGCAATAAATGGGCTGCACTATGGGCATCGACAGGCTCTATGGTTTCCTTACTGACGGTCTTGTACTTCCAAGGAGCGGGAAACGATATTGTAAACGGATTATATGGATTCAGTCCGGTTCTTACCGCCATAGCCTTGGGGTGTACCTTCTATCGGCCCAATCTTCGTACTGCCATTTGGGCACTATTGGGCATATTCGTCACCGTATTCATTCAAGCGGGTATGGACATACTGATGCTTCCGTTCGGCATACCTACACTTACGGCTCCCTTCTGTATAGCTACCTGGTTGTTCTTGCTTCCCATGTATGCTTTTGATGAAAAAAAGCCCAATCATTCGCATTGGCATAACCGATAACTTAAAAAACGAGAGAATTATGCACATGTCCGATGCACTTGTCAGCCCACCCGTTGCCGGAGTAATGGGTGTGATATCGACCACCTTGTTATGGATAGCCATACGCAAAGTGAAGTCCGAAACCAACCTTCTTCCTTTAATGGGAGTCATGGGTGCCTTTACCTTGGTAGTACAAATGATAAACTTTGCTATCCCGGGTACAGGCTCCAGTGGGCACCTTATCGGGGGGATAATGTTATCGGCTCTATTGGGATCATGGGCGGGGTTCATTACCTTAAGTTCCGTTCTTATCCTACAATGTCTGCTCTTTGCCGATGGTGGTTTATTGGCTTTAGGATGCAACATCTTCAATATGGCGGTATGCTCGTGCCTCGTCGCATATCCTTTGGTGTTCCGTCCACTGATGGGGAATACCACATCGGGTAGTAGGTTCACCTTGGCTTCTATCATGGCTTGTACGGTAGCTTTGGAATTAGGAGCTGCTTTCGTGGCTATAGAAACCGAGGCATCAGGAGTAACCTCCCTACCCATCGGCCGGTTCCTGCTCTTCTTGTTACCCATTCATTTCATCATCGGATTGGGTGAAGGACTGGCCACATCGGCCCTATTCTCCTTCCTTCGTCGCTACAAGCCCGAATTGTTGCAACAAGCCACAAGTCCCGTACGCCTTTCGGTGAAACAAATGTGGATAGGTGTAGTCGTCATATTGGTCTTGGGGATTTGTGGATATTTCTGGGCTTCTTCCTTACCCGACGGATTGGAGTGGTCTATTGAGCATACTTCAATAAGCCAATAAAGATGAACAAGTTAGAACGAAGCATCTATCAATTGAGCCTCATCGAACAGATGGCCGACCATCCGGGGCCCATCCATCGTTTGGATGCAAGGTGCAAATTGCTTGTTCTATGCATGTATCTGCTTTGTCTGCTTTCCGTTCCTACCGACCATTGGATGCAATTGTCGGGTTTTCTTCTTTTTCCGTTTATCACCAGCAAACAAGCCCATTTGAGTTATGGAAAGCTCTTTCTATACTCATTAGCGGTACTTCCTTTTCTGGTTCTTATCGGTATCTTTAATACATGGAGTAGCTTTATCGGCATACTGATTAGAGGTTTAGCCTCCGTACAAGCGCTTTTCCTATTGATACGTACCACCGGTTTCCACGTGCTTTGTAAAGGGATGCAACGTATGGGAGTGCCTACTTTGCTGGTTGTCCAACTATGGTTTGTATACCGCTATCTGTTTGTATGGCTACAAGAAGCCTTGAGTATGGACCGTGCCCGACGCGCCCGAAGCTACGGAAATCGTGCTTATCCGCTTTCCCAATGGGGTATCTTTGTGGGGCAATTGCTGATTCGCACGTTAAACCGTTCGGAACACCTCCATCGGGCCATGGTAGCACGAGGGTTCAATGGGCAGTTCCCTCTTCCCTATTCCTTTCTTTGGGGAACTAAAGATACATGCTATCTGCTCTGTTGGAGCCTCTTCTTTCTATGTCTTCGTTTTATGCCCTCAATATTGAACCAACTATGAGCCACCATTACTTGAAGTTCGACCATGTGAACTATACCTACCCTAACGGTTATCGTGCTCTTAAGGACATTTCTTTTCTCCTTCATCATGGCGATAAGGTTGCACTGATAGGAACCAATGGTTCAGGAAAATCCACCCTCTTGCTACATACCAACGGATTGCTGTTGCCTCAATCGGGAAGCATCGATGTAGGAGGTGTACCTATCAGCAAACAAACCTTGCCATTGGTACGCAAGACGGTAGGACTGGTCTTTCAAAATCCTGACGACCAACTCTTCATGCCTTCCATTGAAGAAGATGTAGCCTTCGGTCCCATAAATATGAACCTTCCACCCGATGAAGTGGACAAACGGATACAACAAGCCTTGAAGGAGGTAGGTGCTACTGAATGGAGTAAACGGGCAGCCCACCAACTATCGGGTGGACAAAAACGATGTGCATCCATAGCTACCGTACTCTCCATGGGGCCCGACATCCTGGTAATGGATGAACCCACCGCCAATCTTGATGCCAAAGCCCGAAGACAACTCATCCGCCTCATCCAAGGATTCGGCCATACTTGTTTGATTGCTACACACGATATCCGTATGGTGGTAGAAGTGTGTAACCGCATCCTTGTACTTCACGAAGGACAACTCATAGCCGACGGCGAGACACATACAGTACTCCAAATGCCCGAAGTGATAGAGAAAACCGGTATAGAAACAAAACAATTCACCTCCACACTTGTTCTATAGTCCAAACTAAAGATTATGCTTATGAAAACTGAATCATCCAATCATCGTACACAAGGGAAAGGATTGACAGGCCTTCTCGATATCGTTGTCCTCATCCTTTCACTGATACTGGTCATCAACATCTCTGTAGATACCCTCGATAATATTCCTTTCTACACCCAACCCGAATTTCTGAAAGTCCAATTTTGGATTTGCATTTGTTTTTTAATCGTCTTCTTCATCGAGTTGTCCATCGCCAAAGACAAGAAACGTTTTTTGATGCGCAACTTTATCTTTCTGTTGGTAGCCATCCCCTACCATGCCATATTCACGGCATTTGGCTGGACTTCATCGGCCCTGGTATCTTACCTCTTCCGTTTCATTCCTTTAGTGCGTGGCGGATATGCCTTGGCCATCATAGCCGGTTGGTTTACCAAAAACAAGATTACGGGCTTGTTTGTCGCCTATCTGATGATATTATTGGCAAGCATCTATTTCGGTAGTCTGGCTTTCTACTTCAGCGAACTTAACATCAATCCTTTGGTACACCATTATTCCGATGCCCTATGGTGGGCATTTATGGATACAACCACCGTAGGATCGAACATTATTGCCGTTACCCCTTTAGGCAAGGTACTTTCCGTACTGATGGCAGCTGTAGGTATGATGATGTTTCCCATCTTTACGGTTTACATCACCAATATGGTAGAACGAAACAACAAGGGATAAACCATTGTTTTAAGTATCGTGTAAATAATAAATTGCATCAGTTTCGTAGTGTCATTTTTTTCATTTCACTAAGAATAAAAAAACGTCGTTTTACGATTGATAAAACGACGTTTTATGAACAGGAATAATTTATAGACTGCGGAGAGAGAGGGATTCGAACCCCCGGTACCTCTCAGTACAACGGTTTTCAAG
>CAZJFI010000166.1:0-3888 GCA_964545265.1 uncultured Phocaeicola sp. | reverse complement strand
CCTACAAAGCCTCCTTTCAATGTATTCTTGTGCAGAGGTTCCTTACCAAACCAATGGCTTACCAATGCCGTAAAAAGAGGAGCTGTGCACACCAATAAGGCCACATTCGATGCTTGTGTATATTGTAGGGCTGTATTCTCGGCTATAAAATAAAGTGAGCCACCTGTAATTCCCAACAGGAAGAATAGTCCTTCATCCTTCCAGCTATTGGCCCACAACCGATTATGAGAAATGAAAAGTATACATACATAAGCAATGGCAAAACGATAGTACATGATTTCTACCGGGTCAAGCCCATTTTGCAACAATACTTTGGTAGATACAAAAGTGGTTCCCCATATGATTATGGTTAACACAGCCAATATATGATAAAATACAAGCGATTTATTCTGTTCCATTCATTATACTATTTATTGGGCACAAAGATAATTCTTTTCCAAAGATTAACTTTCTTATGCAAACATATTCTTATATCATTTGTTGAAAGTTTTCACCAAAACAGATAAATATGAATACCAAACTATCCGCTTTCTTACTCGCCACCGTTGGCTTGTCTACCACTCAAAGTCCAATAGATGCCTGTACAGGTATTACCTTGAAAAGTAAAGAAGGAGCAACCATCACAGCACGCACCATAGAGTGGGCAGCATCCGTCATGAATACATTCTATGTAGTGGTTCCTCGCAATCAAAAACTCCAATCGCTGACTCCACAAGGAGAAGATGGCTTGAAATTCACAACCAAACATGGATACATAGGTCTGGCGGTTGAACAAAAGGAATTTATAGTAGAAGGGATAAATGAAAAGGGGCTTGCTGCTGGCTTGTTCTATTTCCCCAATTATGGTAAATACCAACCCTTCAACGAAGCAGACAAAGAACATTCTTTGGCCGATTTCCAAGTGGTATCGTATGTATTGGGAGCATGTAGTACAGTTGACGAAGTTAAAGATGCTCTTAAAAAGGTGCGTATCATCAATATTGATCCACGCTCATCTACCGTACATTGGCGATTTACTGAACCTTCCGGTCGACAGATAGTACTCGAGATAGTTGACGAAACTCTTCATTTTTATGAAAACAAACTGGGCGTACTGACCAATTCCCCAGGCTTGGAATGGCATTGGACTAATTTAAATAATTACTTGAATCTGAATCCAGGTACAGCACCCGAACATTCTTTCGGGGCATTAACCATTCCTCCTTTTGGTGGTGGAAGCGGATTATTGGGACTACCCGGCGATGTGACACCTCCCTCGCGTTTTGTACGAGCTACTTTCTATCAAATAACGGCCCCTCAACAAGAAACCAATCAACAAACGGTTTTACAAGCTTTTCATCTCTTGAATAATTTCGATATTCCTGTAGGTATCCAGTTCCCTATGGGCGAGGCTCCTACTGATGTGCCCAGTGCCACCCAATTTACAGCCGTATCCGACACCCAAAAATGCTTGCTATATTATCGTACCATGTATAATAGTAACATCCGATGTATTGACTTAAAGGATATCGATTTTGAAAATACCATCTATCAATCACATCCATTGGATGCAACCAAACAACAACCCATAGAAATGATTCAGATAAAATAAAGGATCTTTACCCAAACATTTGGAGAATGCTTTCCTTGTCTTTTTGCATCTGCATGACTAATTCGTCTACAGATTCAAATTTCATTTCGTGACGTAGGAAGCGGAGAAGTTCCAAGCGGATAGGTTGATGGTAAATATTACCCGCAAAGCCTAAAATATGCACTTCAATGCTCAGGTTGGTACCATTGTTTAATGTAGGACGATGACCAATATTCAACATACCTGCATATTTTACTCCCCCTACATATGCCGATACGGCATATACACCTTCACAAGGGATGAGTTTGTCAGGATGCGAAATGGCTAAATTAGCTGTTGGGAATCCCATCTTGCGTCCCACTTTATAACCATCGGTTACCCTTCCTTCCAACGGATAGGGATAACCCAAAAAAGTGGACGCAGATGTAACATCACCTTGCGCCAGCAATCTTCGCACAACCGATGAGCTGACTTTATCGTCGCCTTCCGTATAGGCATCGGCACGCACAATGTGTATATCCAACTCCTTGCCGTAACGTTGATAATCCTCGAATGTTTCTGAACGATTATGACCAAAACGATGATCATACCCAATAACCAATGCACGGATATTATACTCTTCGCGAAGCAGATGCATAAACTCGTAGGCCGAAAGGCGGGACAACTCATGGGTAAAGGGTAACAGGATGCAATGGTCTATGCCTGTTTCTTCCAACAAGCGGAGTTTTTCATCGGGAGTAGAGAGTAATAACGGACAGAATTCGGGTTGAAGCACCTTTCTGGGATGCGTAGGAAAAGTAATGACCGACGAACACAAGCCATATGCATCAGCCACTTCCTTCACCTGATTGATGAGGAAGCGATGCCCTTGGTGTACCCCGTCGAAGAAACCAATGGTAGCTACTGAGGGACAATTGTTCTGCTTGTTATGTTCGTCCATCATGTTCATTATTCGAAAATCTTTTTCAAGTCTTCACCTATCAGATAGCGATGTACTTGTATGCCTAATTCCGAAGCTGCCTGACAATTGGCTTCCGAATCGTCAATAAACAAAGTCTCTTCGGGCATTAAATGAGCCTCGCGCAACATCTGCTCGAAGATGGCCTTGTCGGGTTTGGCCAGATGCATTTCATACGAAAGGAATATCTTTTCAAAGTAATCATTTACTGTATATCCATTCTTATTGAAGCATGTCTGACAAATGTATTCCCAATGGGGTTCGTTGGTATTGCTCAGCAAATGCACGGTATAGTGCTTGCGAAGTTCGCGAAGCAACTCCAATTTCTCCTGGGGAATGTCCAGAAGAATCAAGTTCCAATAATCGGCAATCTGCTCCAAACTTAGCGAACCATTGGCTTTCTTTTGGATGGCCTTGAAAAAATAATCCGTGCGGATATTCCCCAATTCCAAATCCATGAATATGCCTTCACGACTGAATGATTGTACTTCGTAGGCCATATCCTTCAACCCTACCTTGGCAAAAGCATCGAGTGCCCGATGGAAATTGAGGTTAATCAGTACCCCTCCTAAATCGAATACAATGGTCTTTATTTCTTTCTTCATTTCTTGATTCGTTTAATCAGACGCCATGCCTCACCTATCCATAATACGATAGAGGTAGTTCCTATAATGCACAACCATTCTGTGAGCGAAAGCGGTACGGTACGGAATACTTTGCCACCAAACTCTACAATGATGATTTGTCCTATCAGGATAATGGCTGCTACACTGATCATACCCGCCGCATGACGACCATCCTTAAATACCGAGTGATTGGTTCCAAAAACACTGGCGTTGAACAAGTTCCAAAATTGAAGCATTACAAACACCGTAAAGAAGATGGTCAGGGCGGTAGGCACTTGTTCCGTTGGGAGTTGCTTGATGCCCATAATCATGGCCATTAATATCACCAGGAAGCAAGCTGCAACACCTAATATATTATATCGCATAGGGCGACTGATGATGAAATCGCAGGTCTTGCGGGGCTTTTCGTTCATTACATCGGCACTGGGAGGAATAGAAGCCAAAGCCATAGCGGCAAAGGTATCCATAATGAGGTTCACCCACAACATCTGTGTAACGGTAAGCGGAAGTTCGGTACCCAAGAAAGCACCTAACAATACACTGGCCAAAGCCACTACGTTGATGGTCAATTGGAATACAATGAAACGCTGGATGTTCTTGTAAAGTGAACGTCCCCACATCACAGCTGTAGCTATACTATGGAAGGAATCGTCCAGCAAGGTAATGTCGCTGGCCTCTTTGGCTACAGAAGTACCTGTACCCATCGAAAGACCCACTTGGGCATGGTTCAAGGC
>CAZJFI010000165.1:0-3953 GCA_964545265.1 uncultured Phocaeicola sp. | reverse complement strand
TTCGGAAGTCCTTCCGCCATTTGGCAAGGATATAGATTGGCATTTCCGGGTGCTCCTCTTGCCATCCCGTAGGAAGTTAGCCATTATATAGATTTAAGCATCGATATGAGGTACAGGCTGGGCATGGCACTGGAATTGCTCTGTACAGCCTTGTACTCTCTGTGTAGCACTACAGACCTGCCCGGTTGTACACTCCTCTAAACCAATCAATTAAAAGACTGCCGAGAGAATTCTCCCGATTTTTGTCCAGCATCGGCGGAGTTTTCGTATATTTGTGGCTTGAAACAAAGAATACGGAATGATAGACCAGCCCACCATAGAACGAATACTGGATGCCGCACAGATAGTTGATGTGGTATCGGATTTTGTCACCCTGAAGAAGAAAGGGGTGAACTATGTAGGTCTATGCCCGTTTCACGATGACAAGACCCCTTCTTTCTATGTATCGCCGGCCAAGGGGCTGTGCAAATGCTTTGCATGCGGAAAGGGCGGAAACGCCGTGCACTTCATTATGGAGCACGAGCAGATGAACTACCCCGAAGCTCTGCGCTGGCTGGCCAAGAAATACCACATAGAGATTAAGGAACGCGAACTGACCAATGAAGAAAAGGAAGCACAGAACGTGCGCGAAAGCCTCTTTGTGGTGAATGAGTTTGCCCGCGACTATTTTCAGAATACACTCTACAACCATGCCGACGGGAAGGCCATAGGTATGACTTACTTCCGCCAACGTGGTATAAGGGATGACATTGTCAAGAAATTCCAGTTAGGATACAGCACCACCGAAAGGGATGCACTGGCGAAAGAGGCTGAAAGAAAGGGCTACAAGAAAGAGTATCTGATAAAAACCGGATTGTGTTATGAAAAGGAAGACGGTAGTCTGCGCGACCGCTTCTGGGGGCGTGTCATCTTCCCCTGGTTCAATGTAAGCGGAAAGATATTGGGGTTTGGCGGACGTGTGCTCGACAGCCGTACCAAAGGAGTAAACCAAAAGTATGTCAACTCGCCCGAATCGGAAATATACAGCAAACGGCGCGAGCTATATGGCATCTACCAAGCCAAGAGCGCCATTGTGAAGCACGACTGTGTGTACATGGTGGAAGGATATACCGATGTGATAGCCATGCACCAATGCGGACTGGAGAATGTGGTGGCCAACTCGGGTACATCCCTGTGCGAAGAACAAATCCGATTGCTACACCGGTTTACCTCCAACATCACCCTGCTATACGATGGCGACGAGGCGGGCATTAAAGCAAGTATTCGAGGTATCGACATGTTGTTGGCCGAAGGGATGAACATCAAGGTTTTGTTATTACCCGATGGTGACGATCCAGACAGTTTTGCACGCAAGCACAATGCTACTGAGTTCCAAAAGTACATTGCCGACCATGAAGAGAACTTTATCCGCTTCAAGACTAACTTGTTACTGAAGGATACACACAACGACCCCGTCAAACGGGCTGCATTGATATCGGACATGGCACACAGCATCGGCCTCATTCCCAACGAAGTAATACGATATGCCTGCTTGAAGGAGTGTGCCACATTACTGAATGCAGACGAACGGATTATACAGAACGAAATCAAGAAAACCTTACAGCAACGGAAGGACGAATACATAGAAAAGCGGAGAAAGGAACGCGAAGAGACCGAAAAGGTGAATGCCCTGCAAACACCTCCACCGCCCACAGAACCCTATCCTGACGAGGGATTGCTGCCTCCTCCACCCTTCCCTCCCGAAGAAGTGCACCAAGAGCCCATCCGCGAAAGCTACATACCACAGACAAGTGGCAAGCAGCTGCCCTTCTATGCCAAGGAACAAGAGCTGATAAAGGCCTTGATACGCTATGGAGAAAGAGTGGTGTGCTATATGGAAACAGAAGAGGGGGACAACCAGCCCATTACCGTGACAGAATACATCTCGATGGACTTGAAGCAGGACGAGATGCAGTTTCACGACCCACTACACCGCCGGTTGCTGGAAGAAGCGGAAAGACACTTAGGCGACGAAGGATTCACCACCGAGCGATACTTCCTGGCACATACAGATGCCGGTATCAGTCGTCTGGCTGCAGAGATGATAAACGACAAATATCAGCTTAGCAAAAGCAATGAAGAAGCAATGACAAAAGACGAGGAACGATTGCATGAACTGATTCCGAAATTGCTCATAACCTTCAAACTGGCCATCATAGAAGAAGAAATGAAACAAACCATCCAGCAACTGGGCAAGCCCGAAGTGGCAGGAAATATAGAACGCTACATGGAAGTGATGTCACACTACAAGGAACAGAGCGAAATCCAAAAGGAATTGGCCAAAAGAGCCGGTGACCGCGTGGTCATGAAAGCATAACCGCCTATCAGTTATGCTGTATCAGATTCATGAACTCTTCGCGCGTCTTGGCCTGATTGAATGCACCGGTAAAATCGGAAGTGGTAGTCACCGAATTCTGCTTTTCCACCCCACGCATCTGCATGCACATGTGCTTGGCTTCGACCACCACCATTACACCCAGCGGATTCAATGTCTGCTGGATACATTCCTTGATTTGGAGGGTCATTCGCTCCTGCACCTGGAGTCGGTGTGAAAACACATCCACCACACGGGCAATCTTACTCAAACCGGTGATGTAGCCGTTAGGAATATAGGCCACATGTACTTTGCCATAGAAAGGAAGCATGTGGTGCTCGCACAACGAAAAGAAATCAATGTCCTTTACAATCACCATCTGGCTGTAGGCTTCCTGAAACTTGGCCGCATTGAGAATGGCACAAGGGTCTTGTGCATAACCACGAGTCAGCGTCAGCATGGCCTTGGCCACCCGTTCGGGAGTTTTCAACAGTCCTTCGCGGTTTACATTTTCGCCCAACAACGACAAAATAGCTTCATAATGCCCTTTAAGTGCTTCAATCTTTTCGGCAGACCATTCGGGATGCATCAATTCTTCCATAGTTCTTTATTCTAATGGGATATTTATTTGTTCACGAACAACAGACACTTCCTTGAACTTTCCTGTATTTCTCAACCGGCGCATCACCGCATCGGCTTCTTCTACACTTTTATAATCGCCCACACGGCACAACCAGCGGGGAGAACGGAAGAAAGTATATACAGGTATTTCGGGGAATTCCATCTTGATTTGCTCGGCCACTTCATTCGCCTCATCACGAGCTACACGAGAGCCATTGCCCGCATACACTTGTACACGATAGCCACGAGCCTTGAGCATAGGGGTTTCTTCATCGGCCGAGGCCTTTTGATGTACCGCACCCAACAAGGCATCAATCTTGGCATCTTGATGGATGGTTACAGTTCCTTGTCCCGCCTTTGACTGGCGAAGGTCGTCTATAATATTTTGCTGGGCAGAAGCCATCAGGCTTATAGCGGCAAACAGGAGGAAGAAAATATATCTCATTGTAAGTGGATTAAATATAGGTGTATCAAATATTCTTACATAGTGTCATTCTGAACGAAGTGAAGAAACTGGAAGCATAAAGTGTATGTATACAGATCCTTCACGGTGTTCAGGATGACAAAATGATAATGTAATTAGGTTCTAATTACTTGAATGCATCGATAATACCCTTGAAATCGGATACCTTCAAAGCAGCACCACCAATCAAGCCACCATCTACATCAGGCTTAGCGAAAAGTTCCTTGGCATTTGAAGGCTTGCAGCTACCACCATAAAGGATAGAGCAGTTGTCGGCCACTTCGTTACCATACTTTTCAACAATGAGTGAACGGATGTAAGCGTGGATGTCTTGAGCTTGTTCAGGAGTAGCAGTCAAACCAGTACCGATAGCCCAAACCGGTTCGTAAGCCAAGATAATCTTAGAGAAATCTTCAGCAGACAAAGTGAATACAGAAGCCAACTGAGCAGCTACCACTTCGTTCTGCTTTTCAGCCTGACGTTCTTCCAACACTTCACCGATACAGAAAATCGGAG
>CAZJFI010000164.1:0-3979 GCA_964545265.1 uncultured Phocaeicola sp. | reverse complement strand
GAAGAAAACGGCGGTTTCTTTGGTGGACGTTACAGCTCTTTCAAATTACAACAACTGGATGTAATCGGGGTTTACCTCTACCCCTACTGCCAACAGATTGGGAAGCTCTACCAACAAACGCTTGACCCGAGAACCACGGGTGGTTATCAGGGTACCTTCGTAACCGTCCAACGGACCGCCGATGATGCGGATGGAACGGTTGTGCATCTGCGGAGTGATTTCTTCGGGCAGATAGTATTTGGGGGATTCGGAACTGCTCACCGCATGAATGAAACGTTCCATATCGGTATCGGGAACGGTCATCGGACGCCGGTAGGTATTGGGAACCCAACGATATTGCAAAGTGGGAAATTTCTCAACAATTGGGTCCAAGTTCAAGCGATTGTCGTGCACAAACAACAAATCCTGAATGCAAGGAACTTCCTTACGCACCCTCTTCCCTTTCTCCACAGTCAAACGCCACTTCATGGGAGTGAAGACCTGGAAATTCCTTTCGATAAGCAATTTGTAGGCCGGATGCTTGGCATTGGCCCGCTTGAGGTCGCGCATCACAAACCAACGAACTTGTTTTTCGCTGTCCAAAATATGTGACATGTTAAATAAAGGGTAATTTTATGAATCCTGCAAGATTGTAAATCTCTTTACGTATCAAGCAGTTACAAGCAACCGTAGCAGAAGTTCGGGGTAGTTCTACCCTCTTGTTCCTTTGTTTCATTTTCATCGAAAATTGAAGCCGGTTTTGGATTCATCTCTTCGTAAGAGATGAAGCGATTTAATTAGTTGGTTGATTTTCAACTCTATTTTATCATAACTTCTAAAAATGTAATAAGAAATATCTCATCATGTCATTCTGAACGAAGTGAAGAATCCGAATACATCCACGTTTTATGCAATCAGATCCTTCGCTTCACTCAGGATGACAAAAGGGGGCTACAATACTTTCTTGCCGATTTTTTAAAACAAATTATTCCATATTCTTATTTGGGTATTCAAATGTTTTTTGTACTTTTGCAGAAAGTAATTCATCTCTTACGAAGAGATGAAGCGGTCTTCCTCTTATTTTTCCCTAAATGGATTTTATTATCTGTTGGTTGGCCTTATCGATGACGGAGGTATCCAGCGAGGCAAGATAGATACGGGTGGTGTATTCTGAATCATGCCCCATGGCCTCACTGATAGTAGCTATGGAAATGTTTTTACTCTTGGCAATGCTGGCCCACCCGTGACGGGCTACATAAGTGGTGAGTGGAATGGAAAGGCCCACCAGTTTTCCTATCTTTTTCAGTTTATTATTGATTAGGTGGGCATAGTTTACATACTGACGGCGCTCGTCTACCCCATTGGCACGGATAATGGGAAGCAAATAAGGAGTACCGGAGGTATTGTATTTGTCAATAATGGCTTGCATAGGCTTTTCCCACTTGATAATCAACAGTTGATCGGTTTTCCGGCGACGATAAGTCAAGACACCATACTGAAGGTCTTTCTTTTTGAGGAAAGCCATATCAACAAAGGACATGCCCCGCGTATAGAACGAAAACATGAAAATGTCACGCGCCAAGTCCAGATCCGGCCGGTCGGTCAAATCCAAATCGCGTATCCTACGGACAATATCAACAGTGACTCCCCGTTTTACAGTACGGTCTATCCCTGTATAGACATGCTTGAAAGGATATTGCTGCACAGTCAATCCGTCTTCTACAGCCCGATTGTAAATGGCGCGGAGGTTGCGCAAATAGAAGGAAGAGGTGTTGGGACACACGCCGGTTGCCCTCAAATACATTTCGTATTCTACCATCAGCGCGGAATTTACTTCTTCTAGAGGGATGTCCCTTTCTTTCCGGAAACGGGTAAAACTGTTGAGTGTAATGGAGTATCTTTCTGCTGTTCGGTCCTTGCCGATTTCTTTCATCCGACTGGTCAAATCACGCGAAAATGAAAGCAGACCCAGATCAGAATTTTTCTGATTTTTTACGTTTGTTGCCATATTTCTTTTTTTAATGGCAAAGTTAACGAAGGACTAAAAAAGCTGTATCAACAGCAGCCCCATTCCCAACGAAACGGCTGTGGTTACCAAGCCGGGCATCATAAACGAATGGTTAAGTACCCACTTGCCGATGCCTGTCGTTCCGGTACGGTCGAAATTGATGGCGGCAACCACCGTAGGATAATTGGGGATAAAGAAATAACCGTTTACAGCAGGGAACAAGGCGATGAGCATCATTGGTGATATGCCCAAGGCAATGCCCAACGGCAGGATGGCACGGACCGTAGCTGCCTGACTGAAAAGCAATATGGACATGACAAACAGAGCCAAGCCGAACAACCAAGGCATCTGGGTAACAATGCCTTCGATAGAGGTAGTCAGTTCGGCAATGTTTCCCTTAATGAATGTATCGCCCATCCAGGCAATACCGAATATGGCAATCACGGCTTGCATACCGGCACTGAACACACTGCCTTGTGTAGCCTTCACTCCATCGGTACGGGTAAGAAGGAGAATAAGGGCTGCGGTGGAAAGCATCAGGATTTCAATAACGTATGGCATATCGAGCGGCTTGCCGTCGAACGAAGGACGAAGTCCGGGAATGGAGCCAAACAATACAATAAACAAGGTAGCTGCCACAAAAAGGATGACCGACAAACGGGCATGAGCAAGGTTGCGTACCTCCTTCAGTTGTACATGTTCTTCTTTCAAGCGACCTTCTTTCAGACGTTTCAGGTATTCGGGATCGTCCATCAGTTCCTTACCCACCTTCATAGAACAGAAAGCACCTACCAACACACCGATAAGGGTGGCAGGAATACATATCTTAAGTATATCGAACAGCGTAATCTGAAAACCACCCAACAGGCCGAGCATGGCTACTGTAGCCGCTGAAATGGGACTGGCGGTAATGGCTTGTTGGGAAGCGATGACAGCAATACCCAAGGGGCGCTCAGGACGAATCTTGGTTTCGGCTGCCACTTCGGCAATAACGGGAAGTACCGAATAGGCTACATGACCGGTACCGGCCAAGAAAGTAAAGGTATAAGTTACCAAGGGGGCCAACAAGGTGACGTGTGAGGGATGTCGACGCAAGAGTCGTTCAGCTAATTTGACCAAATAATCCAATCCACCGGCAGCCTGCATACACGAGGCTGCTGCAATGACCGCAGCTATCATCAACATGACATCAATGGGCGGTGCAGTGGGTTGAAGGCCAAAGACAAAGGTCAGTACGGCCAGGCCAATACCTCCCATTACGCCCAAGCCGATACCTCCCAAACGGGCACCGACGATAATGGCTACCAATACGAACAACAATTGTATCAACATACGCTTTCTTTTTATTCATCACTTCGTTCTTCAGGATGACACTAAGAACTTGCAAAGGTAGCAATAATCGCTCAAACAAGGGATAACAATCAGAAAAAAGTGATTTTGACAATTCTTTCAGTTAAAAGCAACACTGCCAACCGTCAAGAACACTTGCTATAACAAAAAAAATAAACCATCTTTGCAACGAAAATGTTATGATGGTATATGAATAAAAGAATCGTTTTAACCCTGATTACAACACTTATGCTATGCGCTACAAGCATGGCCGAAACTCATACATCCCTTCCACGAAAAAAAGTGGGATTGGTCTTGAGCGGTGGTGGAGCCAAAGGAATGGCTCACATCGGCGCACTGAAAGTGATAGAAGAAGCGGGCATCCCCATTGATTATGTAGTGGGAACCAGTATGGGGTCCATCATCGGAGGACTTTATGCCATCGGTTATACACCACACCAGATGGACAGTCTGGTAAGGGTACAGGACTGGACTTACCTGCTAACCGACCGTACCCCTCGGAGCGACAAGAACATGGCCGAACGCGAAGCCGACGAAAAATTCATCATTTCCGTTCCATTCAGTCGGATATCCATCAAAGAAGTGACAGGAGGTGTCATCAAAGGACAGAACATCTCCAACCTGTTCAATGAACTGACATTG
>CAZJFI010000163.1:0-3985 GCA_964545265.1 uncultured Phocaeicola sp. | reverse complement strand
ATTCCTACGTAAGGACCGTCTACATTCTTCGAACGGACTACACGGGTATTGTAAGGAACATCCAATGCATCGTAGGCTACAAACAAGTAATAATAACCTGTTGCAGGATTATAAACCACTTCCGGCCCTTCGGAGCCTTGCCAACGGTTTCCCATCTGGCGGGTAGCTATCAACTTGCCATAAGGTGCAATATCAGCATCTGTTCCCCACGGATTGGGAAGTTCTGTCACCGGCTTACCGGTTTCAGCGTTCAGTTCCACTGCGGGGAATCCACTGTGCCAAGAACCATAAATCAGCCAATGTTTACCTTCGGGTGTAATGATGTAACTCGGGTCAATGGCATTCCATTTGAAATAACATCCCGCCCAATTGGTAGGATTTACATAAAAGTTCAATCCTTTGTCCGAAGCATTGGTAATGACATACCCTTTATCTACCCAACCATCGTTATTGGAAGGATCAGTATTCTCCATCATACCTATAAAGGCACGTTCACTCCAACTGGTCTTGTTGTTGTCTATATATCCGGGGCAAACAATGGAATAATACATGCGATAAAGACCTGTCTTTACTTTTCTTACACAAGGTGCCCAATAGCCGAATGCGCTCTTGTCCGGACTTACTTCGGGCAATCCCATCGCCTTGCGGATTTCATTCAACTTAGGTATCACCCAATCGGGTAAATTCTGCATGGTACCTCCCAAGTATTCCCAATTTACCAAGTCCTTGGAACGACGGCCATGGAAATGTCCACCCTTTTCATGAGCATTTCCGTAAGATGCATCGGTTTGATACATATAATAATATCCATCATCGGCAAGCATAACTGTAGGGTCATGAACATTGGCCAAATTCCATTGTGAACGCTTGCTCCAATCGGCTATGCCGGTATAATCATCGGCATAGGTGGGAGCCACATACGATGCAAGGTCTTTGTTTTCGGATGTATTGGTGCCTGTAACAAAGGAAGTGACCGTTGAATAATAGGTGTTGGTTGCGGATACCGTTGCATAAGCCCGTACATAATACGTAGTTCCAGCCTTCAAGCCTGTTAACGATGCTTGGAATTCATTCCCTGAGGTAGTAGATTTAATCGTAAAATCGCTTATCATCGGTCCTCTATTTGTGGAAGAGTAACAGAAACCTTTTTCCTGCACCGATGTATTACCCGACATTTTAGAAGTAAGCACTACACTCTCATAAGTCACTTCAGAAACTACAGGTGTTGTAAGAGTTGTTGTACTTGTAGTTCCAGGCTCTGTAATAGGGTCATCGTCCTCTCCTCCACCACTACATGCAACATTCATGCTGCAAACCATCAAAGTAAAAACAGAAAAGATAAGATATTTGTATTGTTTCATATAGGTTGATTTTTAATAGGTTATTTCACAAGCACAGGCCACCCGTCGGCTGTCCATTGAATAGGTTTTTGTACCAAAATGGATGCACCTTCGTGAGCAATGCTATATCCGTGACTGATGAAGATGTCTTCACCATTAAAATGATAAACCGCACAATGACCGATAGCATCGAACGCTTTCTTGTCACCTTCAATAAACGGGACACCACCACCATCGCGCATATCGATACCATTGCGGTCCAAATATGGGCCATCAACAGACTTACTACGACCCACAGCTACCCGATAGGTGCTCTTACTGCCTTGACAACAATAATCCCAAGACACGAAAAGATAATAATAGCCATCATGCTTGAAAATGAAGGGAGCTTCAATTGCATTCGGTCCTGCATATTGTGAAGTCGGATTCTTTGGTAAATTATCTTTAGTTTCCTTGACAGGATAACGACGGGCAATGGTACGTGGTTGTTCACCTGTAGCAATGTGCATGGTTGAATCAAGACGTGCTATTTGGATACCATCCCAAAACGAACCCCATGTAATCCATGGTTGGTCGTTTTCATCAATCACGAAATTAGGGTCAATGGCATTCCAATTATCACGTTTTTCTTGTGAACTGACAATGCAACCTTCATCCTCCCAAATAGGGAAAGACAATGAACGATTGGACAACAAACCAATAGCAGAACCATTCTTACCGAAGGTAGAACAGCTATAGGCCAACCACCATTTACCGTGCCACTTGATTACATCGGGTGCCCACACATGATTTCGAAAACCAGGAACACTATCTTGTGCCCATGTAGGAATAACAGACATAACAGGATTTGGTGAAACGTCCCATGTCTGACGGTCTTTCGAGGTCATCTGTTGGATGCCTAAACCAGTAGCAAAGATATAATAGGTGCTGTCTTCGTATGCCATAACGGGATCATGCAACATGGGTGTGTCCGTTGTAAACACTTCATGCGGGAAACGTCTACGTTGCTGGGCCTGTAAGGTCATACATACAACAAAAATCAGTAATAAAAAGGATGCTCGCTTCATGGTCAGAAAGTTTATAGTGATTAATAAAGGGGACGGGCAATTGCTGTCCGCCCCCTTGATTTTAATGCTTAATTGGCAAATACCTTATTATTCAAAGATAAGATGGCAACCTTCAACAGTAAAACGGAAATAGAAATCATCTACATCAACCGGTGAAATGCCGATATAATCTTGATAGTAAGTATTTCCATCGTTGCCTACCATAACAGCTTTCACATCGGCTGTTCCATCACCCTTGTTAATAACAGAAACAGTAACCAATGCTTCGTCCATTGCAGCAAGCCAGGTAGCCCAGTCTGCTTGTTCACCGCTCGGAGTACATGCAGCATAACAGTCACCCCATCCGAAGTTATCGGCACGAACTACGGCATATTCAGTATTGTCTGCACGTGTAAGAACCACCACAAAGTTATTGTAATTGTTAACACCACTGGTACGGTTCCTGAAACGTGTAGTATAAGTAGCACCGGCAGGAACTTGTATCATTTCAGAATGAGCACCCCAGAATGCAGTAGAATTATCCTCTGCACCTACTACATTGTCAAATTCAAGATGACAGCCTTCTACAGTAAAGCGGAAGTAGAAGTCATCCGGATTAATTGAATTGATACCAATATAATCCTGAGTATAAGTGTTACCATCGTTACCTACCATAACAGCCTTCACGTCGGCTGTACCATCACCATTGTTGGTTACGTATGTAGTAACCTTGGCGCCATCCATAGCTGCTAACCAGGTAGCCCAATCGGTCTGGCCACCACTTGGAGTACATGCAGCATAACCGTCACCCCAACCAAAGTTATCAGAACGAACCACTGCGTATTCGGTATTATCGGCTGCACAAAGAACTACCACAAAATTGTTGTAGTTGTTTACACCATTGGTATAATTGGTAAATGTTGAAACGAACGTTTCACCCGGGCCTACCTTGATGTTTTCAGAGTGTGCACCCCACCATCCGGTAGAGTTGTCTGTTGCACCAATAGATGTGTACATCTTGTCAACTACTTCAAACGATGCATAGGCAATGATTGGTTGAGCGCAATTTTCACCCTTATAAGTTTTATTGTATACAACAACCAATGTCTTTGTACCCAATGAAGCCATATCCGGAATTGCTTCGAATGTCAAATCGGCAGCAGTTACTGTTTTCGTAACACCTGTCTCAAAATGTACAGTAGCAGAAATGTTTGCAAAAGCATCAGCAAGTTCTGTTCCTTGAAGCACTTTTTTAGGTACACTAACTAATTCCATAGAAAGCGGCAACTTGTCTTCAGCAGAAGTAAAGCCACCAATCGGTTCGATAGTCGACCCCAAGAAGTTGATGTAAGAACCTTCAGGTACAAGGAATGCACGAATGTTAGTATTGGCTGCATCAGCATTCAAATTCGGCAGAGCAGACTTGGCCTTGTAGGTCTTTGTGACAGTACCATTCGTCATCGTAACGGTAAAGGCCGTTGGATTTGAACGGTCCACAGTAAGTGTAACCTTACCACCAAGTTTTTCTACACCCGAGTCTGTATCAGTACTAAAAGTAAGTGTACTTTCAACACAATCACGGTCGATATAGTCTCCCCA
>CAZJFI010000162.1:0-3985 GCA_964545265.1 uncultured Phocaeicola sp. | reverse complement strand
TTGGGCGTTTATTTGGCTGCAGGTCCCGATTTCTTCTTTAACTTCAAGGATATTGATGTTGAGGGATTGAAAGCTAAAGATACGAATGTGGCTTTGAATCTGGGTGCCGGTCTCAAACTCCTGAAGAAGTTGCAAGTAGGTGTCGTGTATCAGATTCCATTGGGCGATAGCTTTGATTTGAAGAATTTGAGCGACCAGGTCATTGGTGAAACCAAGACTTGGCAAGTTTCTGCCGCTTATATTTTCTAAAATAAAGAAGAACAACGAGTCACGTGTCATTCTGAGCATAGCGAAGAATCTGTTTGCGCACCTTATGCATACAGATTCTTCACTTCGTTCAGAATGACATTTTTATTTTCCTACATCCGTTTGTCCTCCTTTCTTTTTTGTATCTTTGCTCCCATGAAAAAATACGTGGATGTCATAGTGCCCCTGCCCATTGCTTCGCAATATACCTATTCGCTTCCCTCGGAACTGGAGGGAAGCGTAAGGGAAGGGTGTAGGGTAGTGGTGTCGTTTGGGCCGAAGAAATTCTATACGGCCATTGTAACCAAGGTGCACTATGCAGCCCCGGAAGGATATGAAACGAAGGACATTGAGGAAGTGCTCGATGCATCGCCCGTTATCCTTCCCCGCCAACTTCAGTTCTGGGAATGGATTTCTTCTTATTATCTCTGTACATTAGGCGATGTGTATAAGGCTGCCATGCCATCGGGCATGAAGCTGGAAAGCGAGACAATGGTAGAGTATAATGACGAATTTGAAGCTACCGAACCGCTTGGCGAACGCGAGCAACGAGTACTCGACTTATTAAGCGCAGACCACGAGCAAAGTGTCACTCAGTTGGAGAAGGCGAGTGGCATGAAATATCTTTTGCCCGTTATCAAGTCTTTGCTCGACAAGGAAGCTATCTTTGTTAAGGAAGAATTGAAACGAAACTACAAGCCTCGTACCGAAGCACGTGTAAGATTGGCCGATAAGGATATGAACGAAGAGAAGCTCCGTACCTTGTTCGATGGGCTGACACGTGCCAAGAAGCAATTGGCGTTGCTGATGATGTATGTGGAATTGTCGGGCTGGATGGAGAATGGCGCTTTCTTGAAGGAAGTCAGTAAGAAGAGATTGTTGGAGAAATCGGATGCATCGTTGAATGTGTTCAACGGACTGGTGGAGAAAGGTGTCTTCGAAGTATATTATCAGGAAATAGGACGTCTGGACAAAACCACCTTGGCTACTCAAGAGGTAAATGCATTGAACGAACCACAGTTACGGGCTTTCAATGGCATTATGAATAGTTTTATGCAGAAAAGCGTCTGCTTGCTTCATGGAGTGACATCCAGCGGAAAGACCGAAGTGTACATTCATTTGATACAACATGCGTTGCAGGCCGGCAAGCAAGTGCTATATCTGTTGCCCGAAATAGCACTTACTGCACAGATTACCGAACGATTGAAACGGGTGTTCGGCAGTAGGATGGGAGTCTATCATTCCAAATTTCCCGATGCTGAACGAGTGGAGATTTGGCAGAAGCAATTGAGTGATGCACCATACGATATTATATTGGGGGTCCGCTCGTCGGTATTCCTTCCTTTCCAACGATTGGGTCTGGTGATAGTAGACGAAGAGCATGAGAATACCTATAAACAACAAGACCCGGCACCTCGGTATCATGCCCGTAGCTCGGCCATTATGTTGGCTCAGATGTACGGTGCCAAGGTTTTGCTTGGTACGGCTACTCCCAGTGTAGAAAGCTATTTCAATGCGGTAGAGGGTAAGTATGCGTTGGTAGAACTGAAAGAACGATTCAAGGATATCCGTTTGCCTCACATTGAAGTGGTAGACATCAAGGAATTGGCACATCAAAAACGGATGAAAGGTCCGTTCTCTCCAAGGTTGGTGGAAGAAATCAAGGCGGCTTTGGAACGCAAGGAACAAGTAATTCTTTTTCAAAACAGACGGGGATTTGCTCCGATGATTGAATGCCATACTTGTGGGTGGGTGCCGAAGTGCAAGAATTGCGATGTGAGCCTGACTTATCATAAAGGATTGAACCAATTGACTTGTCACTATTGCGGATACACCTATCAGGTGCCTCGTTCCTGTCCGGCTTGTGAAGGAGTGGAACTGAATCACCGAGGATTTGGAACTGAACGTATAGAAGATGATATCAAACTGATTTTCCCTGAAGCACGAGTAGCCCGCATGGACTTGGATACCACCCGTACCCGTGCGGCATACGAACGCATTATCAATGATTTTGAGGAAGGGAAGACCGATATATTGATAGGCACGCAAATGGTATCGAAAGGATTGGATTTTGACCATGTGAGTGTGGTTGGTATTCTTAATGCCGATACCATGTTGAACTATCCCGATTTCAGAAGTTATGAACGGGCTTTCCAATTGATGGCACAAGTGGCCGGACGAGCCGGGCGCAAGAACAAGCAGGGGCTGGTTATCCTGCAAACCAAATCGCCGGAATTGCCGGTTATCCATCAGGTGGTGGAGAATGATTTCGAACAAATGTATTACGACCAGTTGGCAGAAAGACAATTGTTCCGTTATCCGCCTTATCATCGGTTGATTTATGTATATCTGAAGCACCGCAAGGAAGCCACACTTGACTTGGCTGCTGATATTATGGCGGCCCAACTTCGTGCGGCGTTGGGCGATAGGGTCTTGGGACCCGATAAACCTCCTGTAGCCCGTATACAGGCTCTGTTTATCAAGAAGATTATGATAAAGGTGGAGCAGGAAGCATCCATGAAAAAGGTACGCGACTATCTGAAGTCCGTACAGCACTATATGTTGGAAGATGAGCGCTTCCGTTCACTGAATGTTTATTATGATGTTGACCCACAATAGAAAGTCATGAAAAGAATATTATTCGTTTGTTTAGGAAATATATGCCGTTCCTCATCGGCAGAAGAAATCATGCGGACTTTGGTCAAGAAAGCAGGGATGGAAAAAGAAATAGAGGTGGATTCGGCCGGTATCTTGAGTTATCACGAAGGCGAACTCCCCGATAGCCGGATGCGTATGCATGCCTCGCGCCGGGGATATAACCTGACGCATCGTTCCCGTCCGGTACGTACTCTTGACTTCTTTGACTTCGATTTAATCATTGGTATGGACGACCGCAACATCCAGGACCTGATTGACCGGGCACCCGATTTGGAAAGCGAAAAGAAGATTTGTCGCATGACCGACTTCTGCCGCAACAAGGTGGTAGACTATGTACCCGATCCTTATTACGGAGGTGCACAAGGTTTTGAAAACGTTCTTGATATTCTGGAAGACGCTTGTAAAGGCTTGTTGGAAACTCTATAAGTTTCTCATATTGTCATTCTTCGCTTCGCTCAGAATGACATATTGTTGGGCCTTTTTTATTTCTTTAACTCCGGATAAGTGATTCGGGTGTGATATATGGTTTTAAGCTTCTCCTTGAACAAAGCCTTTACTTGAGCAATGTCCTTAAAGGTAATGGGGCATTCCTTGAAGAAACCGTCGGCCACTTGTGAATCGATAATCTTGTCCACCAATCCTCCAATACTTTCTTCGGTATATTCGGAAAGGCTTCTGGAGGCAGCTTCCACCGAATCGGCCATCATCAGAATGGCTTGTTCCTTGGTAAATGGATTGACACCCGGATAACGGAACTTTTCAGCGTCTACCTCTTCATTGGGGTGTTCATTCTTGTATGAGATGTAGAAATATTTGGTCAACCCTTGTCCGTGGTGTGTACTGATAAAGTCCTTGATGACCTTGGGCAGGTTATACTTGTCGGCCAATTTCAAACCGTCGGTAACATGATTGATGATGACTTGTGCACTTTGTTCGTAGCTGAGGCTTTTGTGAGGATTTACACCCGATTGGTTTTCGGTAAAGAATGCCGGATTCATCAGCTTGCCTATATCGTGATACAAGGCTCCCGTTCTCACCAACTGGCTCTTGGCTCCAATCCGGTTGGCTGCTTCTGCGGCCA
>CAZJFI010000161.1:0-4023 GCA_964545265.1 uncultured Phocaeicola sp. | reverse complement strand
AATCTGTAAACATAAAGTAAGTGCATACAGATTCTTCGCTTTCGCTCAGAATGACAGAAAGAATTCATTAATGCGATTTCATATACTCCGTAGGTGACATTCCAAACTCATCCTTGAAGCATTGGCGGAAATAGGCCGAACTACTGAATCCAAGCGTATAGGCTATTTCTGATATACTATAACCATCCTTCATCAATTCTATGCTCTTACGCATCTTGATCTTACGAATGAATTCGTTGGCCGACATCTCTGTCAAGCCTTTTATCTTACGGTAGAGGGTAGAGTGACTCATACACATCTTTTCGGCAATAAAGGCTATATCCAGTTTGTCGGTGCCCAAATTCTTTTCAATGATTTCCGTTACCTTTTGTAGGAATTCATTATCAAGACGAGTCAATGGTTGGTTTTCGGTCTCTTTCTCTTCTTGAGAAGCCGGTGCTGCATTCGAAGTAACCACGGTGGCAATCATCTTACGGGTTTCCAAGATGTTGTTAATTCTGCTATGCAACAAGTTGGCACTAAACGGTTTAGTCAAATAAGAGTCGGCTCCTGCGGCATATCCGGCTTCCTTGTCCTGCAACGAATCCTTGGCGGTGAGCAATACTACCGGGATGTGACAGGTAAGTATATCTTTCTTCAGTAGTCTGCATAATTCCAAACCATCCATAATCGGCATCATAATGTCGCTAACTATAATGTTAGGAATTAGTTTCCGGGCTATTTCCAGACCTTCTTTACCGTTTCTGGCCGTAATGATTTCAAAGACTTCGCCTAACGCACTTTGTACATATTCACAAATGTCCGCATTGTCTTCTACTAACAATATGATAGGTCGTTCATCGGCTTGAGTTTCCTTATCGGGCGTTTCGATGGCCGGTTGGCGTTTGTTTTCCTTCTTTTCCGGATGTGCTGCATTCGGATAGGTATTATTGGTAAGCAGACGTAGACGGAAGGTGGTACCTACTTCCAATTCACTTTCTACGGTGAGTATCCCTTCATGTAAGTCGGCCAAGCTTTTTACTAAAGCTAATCCAATGCCTGAACCTGCCATCTGATGTTCGCTATTGGCCTGATAATAACGGTCGAATATATGAGGCAAGGCCTCCGAAGCTATGCCGTAGCCCGTATCGCTTACACTGATTTCGGTATATTTCAATAGGTTTTCTTCTACCGAGCGGAGTCGTAGATATATGTCGCCTTCCGCTGTATATTTCCCGGCATTACTCATCAAATTGTCCAATATCATGTTTATCATGTCTCTATCAAAGAACAATTCGGTGTCTTCCGTTTCAATTTCGGTGTGGTAGTTCACCTGCGGGTTTTGGTTCAGTTCCTTGTATTTTAACCCAATTTCTTGTACCAGATAACTGATGTCCTCTTTCATTACGGACAATTTTCTGTTTTGTGTCTGTGTCTTTCTGAATTCCAATATATGGTTAATCAAATCCAGCAACCGCAAGGAACTCTTGTGAATAATGCTGATTTTCTTGTTATGCTTGGCCGATAGGGTGCTGTCGCCCAACAAATCTTCCAACGGACCTAATATCAAAGTGAGTGGAGTACGCAGTTCGTGGGTGATATTGGTAAAGAAACGCAAGCGTTCGTCATTCAGATCCTGAATGTTCTTTTCCTTTTCCTGCTGCAATTTGATGGTACCTTCCAACACCAATCTTCGTTTGTAGAAAGCCAGAAGCATATAAATAAAGGTGCATACAGCCAAAAAGTAGAACAATTTGGCATACCAGGTCAGCCAGAAGGGTGGAGTGATGTTTATATGTAAACGGGCGATGTCATCATCCCACTCCTGGTTTCGGAAGCGAGCCTTCACCTTGAATGTATAGTTCCCATGGGGTATGTTACGGAAAGTAACTTGGTGCTTACCCATTGTATTGAACCATTCATTGGTCAGTCCTTCCAATTTATAGGCAAATTCCACTTGTTCGCTCTGGGAAAAGTCGAGTACATTGAATGAAATGTCAAATGTGTTTTGTTCGTGTGCCAACTCAATGCGCTCATTGCATATAGGTAGGGAATGGCTGCTTTCTCTATCGTCTGTATTGTGATTGTAGACAACAAATTGGGTAATGGTGGCCGGCGATACCTTTCGGTTGCTGACCAGTTCATTCGGGTTAAAGTAACATACTCCGTTTTGAGAACCGAAGTAGATTATTCCTTTGGAGGTAATACTGGCCGATCCGTCCATGAAGTCTCCCATAGGCACACCATCGTGGTGATTGTAATTGTAGAATTTTCGTGCTTCTTCATCCAATCTTGAAATTCCCCCATTGGTGCTGATCCAAATACTTCCGTTCAAATCTTCCTGTATGGCGCGTACTTGGGTATTGTTAAGCCCCTCGGCTCTGCTATAATGGATATATTTTTGTGGATTGTCTATGTTGGGAAACAAGATAAGTCCTTCACGGGTGGCTACCCATATTCTTCCTTTTGAGTCTTCTATCATGTGGTTCACGGCATTGGAAGGGAATTTGTTGTTTTCTCTTGTGAAGGAATAAATCAGTTGGTTGTCTTGATTGAATATGTTCATTCCCTTGCTGAAAGTACCTATCCACATCCGTCCGTTCTTGTCTCTTAATATACCATGTATGTTTCTGTCGGTCATTTGGGTTACAATCCCGTCTTCTCTCATCCATCTGTTTTGGTAGGCAAACAGCCCTTCTTCGGCACCAATCCATATCTTTCCGTCATGGTCTTCATACAGGCATCTGATGTCCAAAACCTTGGAGTGACTGTCACCTATGCGATGGAATCTTTTAGTCTGTGTGTCGTAATAAGCTATTCCGTCTTTATATAATCCCGTCCACACCCGTTGCTGTTTGTCTTTTAAGATAACATTTATATGGGTTTGTGGATTTGTTGTTATATTTAAAAGGTTGTGAATCAAAATGTTACTACCCCCCCCTAAAGTGTGTTGGACCAATTCGTTCTCACCGCCTATCCAAATATGTTCATCGTCGGCAAACAATCCCCATACTTGTTTATATTTAGCTTTTCCGTATTGGTCGGAATAATAGTCTATGTTATTGAAGAGGGGTTGGGTGTGACTGATAAAATCAATTCCTCCCCGGAAGTTCCCTATCCAAATATTGTCAAACGCATCTTGTAATATACATCGGGCATTGGGACTGGATAAGCCGTGGTTGTTATTGCTGGCCGGTATATTGAAGAACAACACTTCATCAGGAGAGGCAAATGCGTTGCTCTGTAGGTTCAGTATACTGACACCTCCCATATTGCTGCATATCCAGAGAGTTCCGTCTTTCATTTGACCGATGTCGTATATTTGGTCGGAAAGGAGGGAGAAGTCATTCTCCTTGGAATGCTTGAAGGTGGTGAACCGTTCGTTCTGTGGGTTGAACAGGGCCAAGCCCTTGTCGGTTCCTATCCATACATTTCTATTGTTGTCTATATATATGGTGCGTACAATGTTGCTGGGCAGACTGTATGGATCGTTCGGGTCATGTCGGAAGTTGCGGGCTTTCTTGTCTTTCAGTGAGATGATGCTAAAGCCCTGACCGTCGTGTCCTACATACAGGTTCCCTTGTCCGTCTTCTTCCGATGTCCAGCAATAGCCTTCAAAGCCTTCCACTTCTCTAAATGAATAAGGGGTGATGGTTTGGGTATTTCGGTCGTAGTAGTCTATTCCGTAGTGATAGTGGGTTATCCAAATACCCTTATCGGTGCTTTCGGTCAAGTCGGTAATGTCATTGGTCAACAACCTGTCTTTCGATGAAAACGAAGTAATTTCACCGGTAGCATAGTCATATACACACAAACCGTCGCGTTGGGTACCTATCCAAACTTTGTCTTCTATCGGGTCGGCCAATACGGCGTTTAGCTCGTTGCTGCTGAGGCCGGAATTGTATTTGGTATATACGGTGAAGGTATGTCCGTCGAAACGGTTCAATCCTGTTCCGGTAGCTATCCAGATATAGCCTTTCCGGTCTTGCGTCAGGTCGATCGTATAGTTACTCGACAGACCGTGGCTCATATTGAAGTTCTCTA
>CAZJFI010000160.1:0-4043 GCA_964545265.1 uncultured Phocaeicola sp. | reverse complement strand
TTGTCGGCTACTACATTGTCGTGAGCTCTTACAGTACGAGGTTCCATATCGAAGTGAACTTCTACCTTGTCACCTTTCTTCCATTTGCGGTCAATGCAGAAATAACCGTCCTTCAATTCGGCCTTCATTTCTTCACCGTTCACCTTTACAGAATAGCTCAAACGTTTGTCGTCGCTGTAAGTATAGAGGTCGCTTGGTACCACTTGATTGCGTACCCAACCTGGGATACGAACCTTCAAATTGAAGTTACCGGCGCTGTTCTTCTTTACGTTGATGGCGATATCACCGTTCCAAGGATAGCTGGTAGTTTGTTCCAATTGTACGCTCTTGCCATTTACCTTCAAATCAGAAGTGTTTGACATGAACAAGTTTACGTATACGTCATTGTCCTTAACAGCGTAGATATAACCCGGCAATGAAGGAATGAAACGGCAAACGTTTGACGGACAGCAAGCGCAACCGAACCAAGCTTGACGTTGGTGTTGACCCATAGATTCCAATGGATTCGGATAATAGAAACCGTTACCTTCAAGTGATACGCCTGAAATCAAACCGTTGTAAAGAGTACGTTCCAATACATCATAATACTTGGCGTGACCGTGCAACAAGAACAAACGGTGGTTTACATATACATTACCGATAGCTGCACAAGTTTCACAATAAGCCGACATGTTAGGCAATTCGTAGTTTTTACCGAAAGCTTCGCCCGATGCAGTAGAACCGATACCGCCGGTTACATACATCTTCTTGCTTACGATGTTATCCCAAATGCGGTCGATGGCATCAATATAACCCTTGTCACCTGTCAAGGCAGCAACATCGGCCATACCGGCATACATGTAAGTGGCACGTACAGCGTGACCTACAGCTTCATCTTGTTCCAATACCGGTTTGTGAGCTTGGCTGTATTCATCGGTACGGGTAGTATAACCGCGCTTGTCCAAGAAGAATTTGGCTTGATCCAAATATTTCTTGTCGCCTGTTACCAAATACAACTTAGCCAAAGCCATTTCGGCAATCTGGTGCCCCGGTACACGTACTACCTGACCTTCACCTTCACCGATTTCGCGGCATACACAGTCTGCATAACGGATAGCGATATCCAAGAAGTTACGCTTGCCTGTAGCTTGGTAGTGTGCGATGGCACCTTCTACCATGTGGCCGAGGTTATAGAATTCGTGGCTCAAGTCTTCTACCAATTCCCAACGCTTGGTACCTGCCCATTCGTGTGGGTGCTTAGGGTTCATGGTACGGCTGGTGTACAAATAACCGTCAGGTTCCTGAGCGGCAGCAACAATTACCAACACACTGTCGATGTACTTCATCAACTTCTTGTCGGGATAAGTCTGCAACAAATAGCTGGCACCTTCGATAGTCTTGTAAACGTCGGTGTCGTCGAATGCCAAACCACCTACCTTGTATTCATCGCTTGGATTGGCGGCTTTCACAAAGTTTTCGTAACGTCCGGTTTCTTCACATTTGCTGAATGCGAGAGGGATAGTTACATCACGGCTTGCCTGGAGGCGTTGTCCCCAGAAAGCGTCTGTTACTTTTACCGAAGTAAAAGGCACCGGATCAATGGGATATCCGTGTGACTGAGTTTTTTGCGCTTGTACGCCCAATGCTGTAGCGGCAACAAGTGCGGTTAATAAGATTTTCTTCATGGTTTAAAAAGTTAGTATTTAAT
The DNA here is from genome assembly GCA_964545265.1 of uncultured Phocaeicola sp. Classification (GTDB taxonomy): domain Bacteria; phylum Bacteroidota; class Bacteroidia; order Bacteroidales; family Bacteroidaceae; genus Phocaeicola. Next base: position 2,356 of record CAZJFI010000160.1, on the reverse strand, counting down.
TAACTGTTTATTTTTATTATATTTATTGTGTCATTCTGAGGACTTTGTCCGAAGAATCTGAATATATTTACTTGATGTCTTCAGATCCTTCGCATTGCTCAGGATGACAGGATTGGTTATCAGCGTTCTTTGAGCATCGCCATGGGGGGAAGCCTACTACCTCTTCCCCGCCATAGCTTTGCTACCTACCTAACCTATAAACCAACCCATTACTGAGTCCTTATTTAATTAGTTTCATCGCAAAGCCACCGCCCGATGCCATGTGAATCTTCTTCGAGTCACCTTTCTTCACGGTCAGGGTTTGCTTTACATAATCTTCGGCATTCTTGTTGGCATTGATACCGTCTGTAAAGAGGGTAGCCTGATAAGTAATGCCTTCGGGCAGGAACGAGAAATCGATGGTTACATCGCGTTCGTCCCAGTTGGTCATACCGCCTACGTACCAGTTTTCTCCGGCCTTGCGCACGGTAACAATGTGTTCTCCCAATTTACCGTCGGCAATGAATGTAGCATCCACTTCTACCGGAATGGAAGTAATGAAGTCCACACACTCTTCTTCGCCGATGTAGTTGGTCGGTGCATCGCACAACATGGTGAACGGCGAATCGTGTACGATATAGGTAGCCAATTGGTGGCAACGTGTACCCATACTCTGCGGAGTGTAGTATATGGCTTTCCAGTCGGCCTTGGTGGCATTGCTCATGGCACCCGGTGTATAGTCTACCGGTCCGGCCATCATACGGATGTAGGGGAAGGTTACATCGTAAAGCGGCATGTTGTTCTTGATGTCGGTCCACTTCACTTCTTCCATACCGAACACCCCTTCAAAGTTGATGATATTGGGGTATGTTCGGTTGATACCTGTTGGTTTGTAGATGCCGTGCAAATCTAATGTCAGCTTGTGCTTGGCAGTTGCTTCGGCAATGCGGTACACCATTTCTACGGCAGTCTGGTCGTCACGGTCTAAGAAGTCTACCTTGAATCCCTTGATACCCATAGCGCTGTACTTTTGGCACGCGGCTTCCAATTGCTTGTCGAGAACATTGAATACCGTCCAAAGTACGATGTCCACGTTCTTCTGTTTGCCGTATGCTATCAATGCGGGCAGGTCGAGTTCCGGAATTACGGTCAGCATGTCACCGCTCTTCGGGTTGTACCATCCTTCGTCCAATACAATGAATTCAATGCCGTTCTTGCTGGCGAAGTCTATATAATATTTATAGGTATCCATGTTGATGCCTGCCTTGAACGGTACACCCTTCAGGTTCCAGTCGTTCCACCAGTCCCAGGCTACCTTACCGGTCTTGATCCATGAAGTATCGCCGATGCGGTTAGGTGAAGCCAAGGCATACACCAAATTGTTGGTCGGCATATCGGTGTCCTTTTCGGTGATGGCCAATACACGCCATGGCAAGTTACGTTTCCCTTCCATTTTTGCGATGAAATCGGCGGTTTCGGTCACATATTCCTGCATACGCCACGGATAGAAATCCGTTTTAGTAGGATAAGGTGCGAACACACCTTTCAGCGAAGTACCTTCGGCTTTCACGAACATACCCGGATAGGCTTCGAGGTCACTTTCCAATACGGTAATCTTGGCTGTACCGCAATCTACGGTTACCGGCAGGAAGGCCAATTTGTCTTGCGCCTTGGTAAGCGGAGTTACATCGTATATGTTCTGATAGGCCATGGCCATCGGATTCTTGTCGTTGGTAGAATAGGGCAAGTAAGCGGTATAGTCGGCGGGGAAGTTCAGTTCGGCCACTTCGTTTTCAATGACCACTTGCTCTTTCTTATTTATATAGAAGCGATAGGCAATTCCTTCATCATAAGCGCGGAAGGTCACACCGAATCCGCCTTTTAACTTCAAGGTGAGTTCGTTGCATCCCGCAACGAACTCACTGAAGCGGTAGAACGGAGCGTCTACCTTTTCTACAATCTTTTTCCTCTGTACGCCAGTTACGCGTACCCCTTTACCTACCGAAATTCCTTTAGGTAAAATTAAGTCAATTGTTGAATTAGAAAGAATTACACTGTTTTCGTATGATATCTGGTAAGAGAGGCCGTCACCGGTGGTGACTTCCACATTGATTTTTCCGTTGGGGGATACCAAAGAATAGCGTTTTTCAGCAGCCGACAAGGTCAGTGCAGAGCCGACCATTAATAATAAGGTAATGATTAGTGACTTTTTCATCATATAACTTTCCGTATACAAATTATTTTCATTTAAGGACACTGCAAAGTAAGTGGTTTTTTTGAAATATCAAAGACTAAATACTACAAAGTGATAAAAAAATAGTCCAAGGTTCATTATTTGTTGATAAGGCTAATACAAAAATCGTCTTTTTCGATGCAA
>CAZJFI010000159.1:0-4062 GCA_964545265.1 uncultured Phocaeicola sp. | reverse complement strand
GATGTGTATGAAAAAGATAGGAGCTTTGGCAGCCCTGTTGACCGTCCTGCTATCCTTCTCTTGCGACGATGGCCGTATCTATGAAAAGGTGGTCGCTATTCCGGAGGAAGGAAGGGTGGTGAAACTGACCGGAAAGCTGACTGGAGCGGAAAATTGGTCTTCGGGCTACAATGTGGTGGTAGCCGGATTTGACGATACGAAGGAATATGCCATTATCACCAAGGCCATTCCGGCAACAGAATGTCGGGAAGTAGTACTTTCGGGCATCAGTGATGAAGTAACTCGTATCGAATTGTGTGTGGTCAACCGATTGCGTAAGCGTATCTTGAGTTACGAGACCTTCGATTGTCCCGTAACGGCAGATACCATCCGATTGGATGCCGGAACGAAAGATGTGGGCATGTATGCTTCGTTGCAGAGCCAGTTGTTCAATACGACTTGCGCCAATTGTCATGGGGCGAGTACCCATGCGGCGGCAGGACTTTATCTCACCGAAGGAAAGAGTTATGATGCTCTGGTTAACCAACCCTCAGTGAAGGTAACCGATAAGCAGTTGGTCAGTCCGGGAGATGCCGATGGAAGCATTTTGTATCAGACCTTGGCTACCAACATCAGTGCAGCATGGAATTATGATCATACCAAGGAAGTCCTTTCCGATGCTTGGCTCGATGTGTTGGAAGACTGGATTGATGATGGTGCAAAAAAGTAATGAAGGATAAGAATGTATGAAAGAACAGACTTTGATAAAAATAGCAAGATTTGAAGTACCCGAAGGGGTGAATGAATATCACGTTATGATTCGTGTGACTGATCCTCGATTGACTTATACGGAACAGGTGGAAGCGGTGTTGACTGCGTATGCTCATTTGATGGAAGGTGAATTGAAAGGAAGCAGTGCGGTATTCAAACGTTTTTTCCTCAGTGATGCCGCCAACCAGGCCGACTACTTGCTGGCGATGCTGGCAGAAGATTCGGACTGTCCGTTGTCTGTCGTTGAACAACCTCCTTTGGATGGTTCCAAGGTAGCTATGTGGGTGTATTTGCAGAAAGGTGTACAGACCAAGGCGTTGCCGAAAGGTATCTACGAGGTGAAGCACGGAGCCTACCGTCACTTATGGATGGCAGGAGCTTCCAATCAGGCCTCGAATTCGGAATATCAGATGCGTCTGTTGTTCAATGATTATGTAATGCAACTGTTGGAAAACGGTTGTAGCCTGGCGAATAATTGCATCCGCACTTGGCTCTATGTGCAGAATGTGGATGTGAACTATGCCGGTGTGGTGAAAGCACGTAACGAAGTCTTTGTAACCCAGAATTTGACGGACCAGACTCATTTTATTGCCAGTACGGGCATTGCCGGTCGTCATGCCAATCCGAAAGTATTGGTGCAGATGGATGCATACGCAGTGGATGGAATAAAACAAGAACAGATACATTACCTGTATGCGCCTACTCACTTGAATCCTACTTATGAATATGGCGTGAGCTTCGAGCGTGGTACGTATGTAGATTATGGCGACCGTCGTCAGGTGTTTATTTCAGGAACAGCCAGCATCAATAATAAGGGTGAAATCGTTCATCCGGGAGATATCCGCAAGCAGACTCTCCGCATGTGGGAGAATGTGGAAACGCTCTTGAAGGAAGCCGAATGTACCTTTGACCATGTGTGTCATCTCTTGGTTTATCTACGGGATGTGGCCGACTATACCGTGGTGAAAGAAATGTTTGAGGAACGTTTCCCGAATACGCCGAAAGTCTTTCTTTTGGCTCCGGTGTGTCGTCCCGGTTGGCTGATTGAGATGGAGTGTATGGCGGTGAAGAGTATGTGTCATTCACAGTATCCGGTTTATTGATGAAAACAACTGCATGGACACTATACATCGCCTTGATTCTCCTCATGGCGATAGCGACTTTTGTCGAATATTCGCAAGGCACTGCTTTTGTTAGTACATATATCTATCACAGCCCCGCTTTTGTTATCGGGTGGGGGCTGTTGGTTTTGCTCACACTTTGGATAGTCTGTAAGCAGCGGATGTGGAAGCATCTTCCTACATTCCTGCTCCATCTTTCTATGGTGGTGATTTTGGCAGGTGCCTTTGTTTCGTTCCTTTCCAGCCGGAAAGGGTATATTCATTTGCAGATTCATACACCCGTTGGTCAGTTTGTGGAGCAGGAAACACGCACCCTGAAACTGTTGTCTTTCGAAATCACTCTTGACACCTTCTTTATTCGCTATTATCCCGGTACCGATGCCCCTTCCGATTATGTGAGTCGGATCACTTGTTCTGCTTTTGAAAACAACGAAAGTAAGCAGGCCGAAATCTCCATGAATCAAGTTCTTGATTTTTATGGATACCGTTTCTATCAGTCTTCTTTCGATGAGGATGAAAAAGGAAGTTGGCTTAGTGTAAATTACGACCCTTGGGGAACGGCAATTACCTATCTGGGTTATTTGATGCTTGGGGTATCCATGTTGCTTGTTCTGTTTCAACGTAGGGGATCTTTTTGCAAACTTTTGAATCATCCGTTGTTGAAGTCGGGTGGGGTCTGCCTTCTTTTCTGTTTGATAAGTGCGGACACGTTTGCTGCTACGAAGAAACTCTCTATCATTTCACGTGCCGAAGCAGATAGCTTGTCAACCATTCAGATTATTTATCACGACCGGGTAGTTCCCTTTAATACATTGGCCAGAGATTTTGTGAAGAAACTTACAGGTAATGATTCATTTAGTAACATGTCGGCCGAAGAGATTGTGGGAAGCTGGATGAAGTATCCCGATGAGTGGAAGTATGTACCTATCATTAAGGTAAAGAGTGAAGAACTTCGGCGTCGGTTGGGAGTGGAAGACAAAGAGTATGTTTGTCTGATTGATTTATGGGATGAAGGACAATATCGTTTGCGTGAATGGTGGCAATTTGAGGGGCAAAAAGCAGGAAAACCCTCTGCCTTACAGAAAGCCATTTTGGAAACCGACGAGAAAGTGGCACTGATAGCGATGCTTTGTCAAGGCACTTTGTTCCGTACGCTTCCGGCAGACGGCAGTGTAGAGCCTCTTTCTGAAACGAAGGTTCAGGCCGAGTTGCTATACAACCGCATCCCCTTCAGCAAGTTACTTTTCATGTTCTGTCTGACCATGGGATTCCTTTCTTTCGGTTGGGTGTTGGTTCGTGTATTGCGTAAACTTTCTGTCTCGGGAGGTAGATGGATGCATTTATGGCAAACAGCCCTTTTCGTTGCGTTGCTTTTCCATACTGTAGGATATGCACTCCGTTGGTACATCGGTGGTCGTATTCCTTTGAGCAACGGCTATGAAACCATGCAGTTCTTGGCACTTTGTGTGTTGGTGTTGGCTTTTGTACTTCGTCGTCGTTTTGTTTTCGTGACACCTTTCGGATTCCTACTTTCGGGATTCACGCTGTTGGTCTCTTATCTGGGACAGATGAATCCGCAGATTACTCCCCTGATGCCCGTTTTGATATCCCCTTGGCTCAGTGCCCATGTGTCGTGCATCATGGTGTCTTATGCTCTTTTTGCTTTCACGTGGTTGAATGGCTGGCTGGGATTATTAGTCGGTCGGGAAGCCGAACGGCTGATGCTTTTCAGCCGGTTGTTGCTTTATCCGGCAGTCTTCTTCTTGGGGGCAGGTATTTTTATGGGTGCTGTCTGGGCAAATGTTTCTTGGGGACGTTATTGGGCTTGGGACCCGAAAGAGGTATGGGCACTCATTACTTTTATGGTCTATGCTCTTCCTTTCCATGCCGAAAGTTTACGCTGTTTCCGTCGTCCAAAGTTCTTCCATCTATATATGCTCTGGGCCTTCTTGACCGTGCTGATGACTTATTTCGGGGTGAATTACTTTCTTGGGGGAATGCATAGTTATGCTTGACCTTGTTTTTATTGTCTGTAAATGACTCTTTTGACAAATCATGTACGGGCTTGTCTTCGAAAGAGTATCAGATGAAGCATTTGCTTGAATAAATTTCTTATATCCTCCTGAACTCCGAAGGATTGATGCCTACGATATTCTTGAAGTATTTGCTGAAGAATGACGTGCTGGGGAAA
>CAZJFI010000158.1:0-4077 GCA_964545265.1 uncultured Phocaeicola sp. | reverse complement strand
CCTATCAGCCACACTATTTTTTCGCCTTGACAGGCTACATATTGCCGGCCTTTCTGGATGAGGGTAAACTTACGGTCGGTCAGGTAATCGCTTACATTTTTCTTTCCTTTCATGCCGAAGGGGGTGAACTTGTCGCCTGCCTGCCACTTGCGTACCGTAAGCGGTAGAGCCACTTTATCTGCATCGAGGCAAGCTACGTGTTTGTCGCGAGGAACAACAAAATCGGAAGTAATGTCTACAATTTCGTAAGTCAACCGGGGAATGGTTTCTGCTTCTTCTCCACCCAGCGGATGAAGAATCAGTGAGTCGCGGTCGCGAAGCACTTCCCATTCGGATGAGAAGAAACGTTTGCCCGATTGGGAAGACAGGCTCAGGAAGATGTCCTTCACTTGCGAAGAATTGAAGCCATAGGGATGAAGCCACTCGAACAACAACGATTGGGGAGCTTCTTCGGCACAAAGGGCAGAGATGGAAATTTCCTTCTTTCCGTTCTTCATCACTCTAAGGAGGGCCGATTCTCTTTCCTTATTATATATATGTGCCGCATCGGCCAGACGTTCGGCGGTAGCGGCAATGCTTTCGCTGACCGAAGGGTTCATTTCACGCATTAAGGGCAAGAGGTTCAGACGGATTTTATTACGCATGTATTCGTCTTGTAGATTGGTACTATCAGTGACATATTCCTGATTAAGATGTTGCAGATAATCCAAGATATTCTCTCTACTTTCCTGTAAGAGCGGACGCACTACATAACCGTTCTTGGAAGCAATTCCTTTCAACCCGTTGATTCCTGTACCTCTTATCAAATTCAATAGAAACGTTTCCACGCTATCATCGCGATGATGGGCTACGGCTATCACTGATGCGCCAATTTCTTGTCGCAAGTTTTCGAACCATTCGTAACGAAGTTCGCGAGCTGCCATTTCGATGGAAATCCGATGGGCTTGAGCGTAATCCGTTGTTTCAAAATGGGTTATATGCAAAGGAATATCGAACTTTTGGCACAATTGTTGCACAAAGGCTTCATCTCGATTGGATTCCTCTCCCCTCAAATGGAAGTTGCAATGGGCACATTCGCACCGGTATCCCAAAGCATGCAATACACGGAGCAAAGCCACCGAATCGGCTCCACCGCTCAGTGCCACCAATACCTTATCACGTCTTTCAAACAAGGATTTCTGTTCGATAAACTTTTCTACATTTCTCTTGAACATGGGCACAAAGATAATGGAAGTTTATTTAAAAACAATCTAAATAGTTTGCAAACTTGCCATATATCTTTTATCTTTGCCGTAAAATTTGAGAGAGATATGCGTTTATCCGAATTGAAAACAGGTGAAAAAGGTGTCATTATCAAGGTGTTGGGACATGGAGGATTCCGCAAACGGATTGTGGAAATGGGCTTTATTAAAGGTAAAACCGTAGAAGTGTTGCTCAATGCCCCCTTGAAAGACCCTATCAAGTATAAGATTTTGGATTATGAAATTTCACTTCGTCGACAAGAAGCGGAAATGATTGAAATTGTCAGCGAAGAAGAAGTGCGCCAGACTCATCAACCCTATCACGGATCCATCACCGAAGAAATATCGCTTTCCGAGGAAGAAATGGTCGTTTTAGCCAAAGGAAAACGTCGTGTTATCAATGTGGCTTTGGTGGGAAACCCCAATTGCGGAAAGACTTCTTTGTTTAATGTAGCCTCTGGAGCTCACGAACACGTAGGGAATTATAGTGGAGTGACCGTTGATGCAAAGGAAGGCTTTTTCGAATTTCAAGGTTATCATTTCAGAATAGTCGATTTACCAGGTACCTATTCCCTCTCGGCCTATAGTCCCGAAGAAATATATGTGCGCAAGCATATTATTGAAGAAACTCCGGATGTAATCATCAATGTAGTGGATGCATCGAACCTGGAGCGCAATCTTTACCTCACCACCCAACTGATTGATATGAACGTACGTATGGTGGTAGCACTTAATATGTACGATGAGTTGCAAGAAAGCGGAAATCAATTGAATCACGAAAAATTGAGTCAATTGGTGGGGGTTCCCATGGTACCTACCATCGGACGCAATGGTACAGGGATAGACGAGTTGTTCCACCACATCATTGATATTTATGAAGGGAGCGACTTTGTAACCAAGAACATCCAGAACAAGGTCCGCTCAGAAGTGATGGAAGATTTGGAAAGTTGGCACAAGGATTTCATTCCTAATCATCAGGAAGGGGAACATGCCTTCTTCCGCCACATCCACATCAATCATGGAACAATTATTGAAAAAGCGATAGACGAAATCAAGGAAGCACTGGCATTCAATGAAGAAATACGCCACAAATACTCCATTCGATTCTTGGCCATCAAGTTATTGGAAAAAGACAAGGATGTAGAAAACGTGGTTAGTACTTTCCCGAATGCGGAAGAAATTATGATGGTTCGAGATAAGGCAGCTGCTGATATTCAAAATTCATTGAATGAAGATAGTGAACAAGCCATTACCGATGCCAAATATGGTTTCATAACCGGAGCATTGAAGGAAACTTTCATTGATATTGATAATCATTCGGTAAAGGAACAGACTACCAAAGTGATTGACAACATTGTTACGCATCGCATTTGGGGGTATCCTATCTTCTTCTTGTTCATGTACATCATGTTTGAATGTACGTTTGTTTTGGGAGAATATCCCATGATGGGCATTGAATGGATAGTAGAGCAAATTGGTAATTTGGTGCAGAACAATATGGGCGAAGGTCCATTAAAGGATATGATTGTGGATGGCATCATAGGAGGTGTAGGTGGTGTCATCGTCTTTTTACCGAACATTCTGATTCTTTACTTTTTCATTTCCATCATGGAAGACTCCGGCTATATGGCTCGTGCTGCTTTCATTATGGATAAGATAATGCATCGGATGGGGCTTCATGGTAAGTCATTTATACCGCTCATTATGGGATTCGGTTGTAATGTACCCGCCATTATGGCCAGTCGTACCATCGAAGACCGTAAATGCCGTCTCATTACTATGCTTGTCAATCCGTTGATGTCTTGTAGTGCCCGTCTACCCATTTATTTGGTATTGGTCGCTGCATTTTTCCCTCATACCGCCAGTTTGGTATTATTAGGTATTTATGCAACGGGTATTTTGTTGGCGGTAATTATGGCTCGTCTGTTCAGCAGATTTTTAGTAAAGGGGGATGATACTCCTTTTGTTATGGAACTCCCTCCCTATCGGATGCCTACCCGTAAAGCCATCTTACGCCATACGTGGGAAAAAGGTGCACAATACTTGAAGAAGATGGGAGGTATCATCATGGTTGCATCCATTATCATCTGGTTCTTAGGGTATTATCCTAATCATGATTCCTACTCCACTATTGCCGAACAACAGGAACATTCCTATATCGGTCAAATAGGTAAAGCCATAGAGCCGGTTATTGAACCATTAGGATTTGACTGGAAATTAGGAATCGGATTATTGTCGGGTGCAGGAGCCAAAGAATTAGTGGTAAGTACATTAGGCGTACTTTACACCAACGAAGGCGATATAGAAAATGTGAATCTTTCCGAACGTATACCCATTACCCCTGTGGTAGCCTTGGCCTATATGTTGTTTGTTTTGATTTACTTCCCATGTGTTGCTACTTTAGCAGCTATCAAACAGGAATCCGGAAGTTGGAAATGGGCATTGTTTGCTGCTTGTTACACCACAATATTAGCTTGGATAGTGGCTTTCTTAGTAAACCAAATAGGAAGTTGGATTGTTGGTTAACCATATCCACTTGAAGAATGCAGAAAATAATTGTAGGAATAATCATATTGGCTTGTTTGTATTGGATAATTAAACGCATACATCAGTACTTCAAGCGAATAACTCATAAAGGAAACCCTTGTGAGGGATGTTGTGGTTGCGATTTACAGAAGAAAAAACAAGAAAATTGTGGAAAAAGTCAGCAGAAAATTTGGTAGTTCAGAAAATAGTTGTACCTTTGCATCCGCAATCGGGAAACAACCCCATGCAAAGAGATCTTGGTTCCTTGGATGAGTGGCTTAGTCAGCGGTCTGCAAAACCGTGTACGGCG
>CAZJFI010000157.1:0-4097 GCA_964545265.1 uncultured Phocaeicola sp. | reverse complement strand
CCTCCGCACAAACATCCAAATCGCCGTATTCCTTAATCCATGTACGAAGTTTGGCTTCATCAGCGCCGGAATTGGCATCAAGGGCAGTCAGCAACCAAGCACTTCGCTTACCGGTCTTTTTATAATGGTCAAGTAATGTTTTATAGATTTGAGTTATCTCTTGTTCTACTTTAATCCTTTCGCTTCTCCATTGATTATTTCTCCATAAGTCAATAGCTCTACGGGCCAACAAATCATATAAGTTATCATCGAAATACAGCCGACTGGTTGTCCCCACTTTTACCATCGGCAGCAATTTCCCAGCCGGATACTCAAAAAGAATCGAACTGTCTTTTAATGAAGCAAGCAAACAAGCATTTGCTATTTCAAAGTCTTTTTCGATGTACAAGCCTGCCAAAATGGAATGAAGTACGGCCTTATCCACCACCGAAGTAGCCTTATCTTCCGCCCACTCCTTCAGGTAGCTTCTATCCACTTCAATGCTATCGGGAGCTATTTCACCCCGATATGTCATCATGGTAAGATAAGCCTTCATCATCTGTGGAGCATTCTTCTCGGCCTTTGCCTTCTCAAAAATCTTTTGAGCCTCAGCAATGACAGATTTCGGCATGTCTTTATTTTCCTGTTCCTCCACCTGTTTCCAAAGACGATTGTATGATTGAGCTTGAATGGTAGTCATGATACTGATTATAAAAAAGATGATTCCAAAGATTCGTAACTTGTTCATATTGCAACGGTTTAGTTTTAACAAAGGAAAGAAAATCATTTGAAAATACCACATAGGAGTACGTTAAATAAAACAAAGCAGATGTTTTGAATAAAAAATCAGGCACGGATTACACGGATTAGCACGGTTTTTAATGAATGAAAACACCATCTTATTCCGTACAATCCGTGTAATCCGTACCTAAAAAAGAGAAGTACACTTAAGCACATTCTCTTTTTATAATGAATTACAACCCTCTCTCCAAACTATAATCCTGTTCCTTTTCAGTCATCAAGTCGTACTCATAGATTTGATTCAAAATGGGATATTGTGGATTAATGGCTTTCGATACGATAGGAGTCTTGATTTCCGGCAATGCATAGAACGCATTGGGATTCTTCCCTTCGGCTGGTTTCAAGCCCTTACCCTTCAAAGGAACATACGAACGGATGCGGAGATTACCACCCAAACGGGAGTGAATCTTTGCACTCTGCAATTGGGTTCCGTCCCATTCCATATCCACTACAAAGCCTCCACGAGCCACCAAACCTTGTACGCTACCTTTTCCCCAAGCATCGGGCAAGGCCGGCAACAGATGTACTGCACCATCGTGACTTTGCATCAACATTTCGGCCACACCGGCGGTATACCCGAAGTTACCGTCAATCTGGAAAGGTGGATGGGCATCGAACAAGTTCGGATAAGTACGGCCTTTCGGATAATCTCCTTTCACTTCATCGTTAGGAAGGAGCTTCAACAAATTACTGATCATCTTATAGGCATGATTACCGTCCAACAAACGGGCCCACAAATTGATTTTCCAACCAATCGACCAACCGGTAGCCTCATCGCCACGTTGCATCAAGGTATTCTTGGCTGCCTGGAACAACAACGGATGGCTATAAGGAGAAACTTGGTTACTGGGGAACAAGCCATATACATGCGAGATGTGACGATGCTGGTCCTTCGGATCGTCCAAATCTTCCAACCATTCTTGCAATTGGTTGTAACGGCCCACCTGCATAGGAGGCAAAGCATTCATCACTTGCTTCAACGAATCCTGATAAGCCTTCGATTGATTCAACACCACAGCTGCCTGCAAAGCATTGCTCAACACATCGAATATAATCTGATTGTCCATGGTGCATCCTGCCACAATGGTCGATGCCTTTTGGGTATTTTCACCCTTAGGGCCATGTTCGGGAGACATAGACGGAGCTGTTACCAACCAACCATATTCCGGATGCTTCACCAAATAATCCATATAGAAATCGGCGGCTCCCTTCATGGCCGGATAAGCTGTTTGAAGGAATTCCACATCGCCGGTATACAGATAGTGTTGCCACAAATGGGTAGTCAACCATCCGCCACCCATAGGCCAAGTACCATAGAAAGCACTGTCTACCGGACCTGTTGCACGCCAAATGTCTGTATTGTGATGAGCCACCCAACCGTCGGCACCATACATCTTGCGGGCAGTTTCTTGTCCGTTAACCGACAAATCCTTTACCAACTCGAACAAAGGCTGGTGAGTTTCTGTCAGGTTGGTCACTTCGGCCGGCCAATAGTTCATTTCGGTATTGATATTGATGGTATATTTACCGTCCCAAGGTGCATTAAGCTTATGGTTCCAAATACCTTGCAGATTGGCCGGTTGTCCACCCGGTTGGGAAGAAGAAATCAACAGATAACGACCATATTGGAACATCAAAGCAGCCAACGACGGGTCTTTACCTTCATTGAATTTCGCTACACGTTCCACCGTTTCCATCTTGGCCAATGCCGATGTACCCAAATCCAACTTCACCCGATTGAACTGTTCCTGATAGTAAGCGATATGATTAGCCAAAGCGGTATCGTACGATTGTTTCATGGCCAACTTCAAATAATTGCCGGCACGCTTGCTTTCGTTAGCATCGGCATGCTTATAGTCTACAAAGTTAGTAGCTGTCGACACGTAAAGAATCACTTCGTCCGCACCTTCCACTTGAATACGGTCGGCCATAACCTTCATCTTACCACCTTGCGGAACGGCTTGTGTCTGGGTTTCCATACGGATGATTCCCTTAACACCTTCGTGGTCGGTACCCTTACCGATAAGCACCAGTTTCTTTCCACGGGCAGAAACCTTCTTTCCCGGCAACGGAGTATCATAGCTTACCGAGAAGTTCAGTTTGCCCTTTTCGCTGGCTGTCAGCTTGACAATCAACACATTATCGGCAAGCGAAGTGAACACTTCGCGTTGATAAGTCACACCATCCACCACATAACGGGTAGTAGCTACGGCCTTCGAGATATCCAGATCGCGATAATAATCGGTAGCCTTTTCGTGTCCCGGGAAATCCAGGAATACGCTACCCACGGTTTGGTAAGGCATACCGTAACGACCGGTATAATAGGAACGCTGGATCAATTCCTGAGCAGCCATATACTTACCTTCGAATATCAATTTACGAATAGCGGGAAGGCTATCCAATGCCCCTTCTTTCTCATTCCGATACGGGCTGCCTGCCCACAATGTTTCTTCATTCAACTGAAGTTCTTCGCGCGATGTACCTCCAAACACCATCGCTCCCACTCGTGAGTTACCCAAAGGAAGCGCTTCTACCCAAGTCTTGGCAGGACGGCTGTACCACAACTTAACATCCGATGAATACACCTTTCCTGTGAAAAGAAGCATCACACTCAAACAAACAACAAACAAACGATTTTTCATGGTTCTTTTTAATATAATTTTAGTTGAAAAGACAAAGTAACGAAAAACTTTGGGTCTTTAACGACCAAACAAGCTTTATAATTTATTCCTCAGCAATCTTCCAATCACCAATGGTACGGGTAGTGCTGTCGAAATTTACACCAATTTTATAAATCTTCCGTCCATCAACCTGATACGGAATGGCATATTGCTTGCTATCTATCTGCGCCAAGGCTTCTTCGGGAGTACCGTCGAACTTAAATTCGAATACATAAATAGCATCTGCAAGTTTAACCACAACATCTGCCCGGCCTTTTGCACTTTTTACTTCGGAATCTACATATTGTCCCATCAAACGGAACAACAAGTAGAATATGGTATGGTAATGTTTCTCTGTCTTGTTTTCCAAATCATAGGGAATAGAGGCAAAAAACGAACGGGTACGTTCCATGCAACTTTCTATATCCCCCTTCATCAAATCTTTTATAAAAGATACAATATAAAAGGTGTTTTCCCGTGGGAACCGATGCACATAATTAGGGAGAAGTGCTTCGGTAAATCCATAACGAACCTCACTATTAGGATAAGCCAATGTATAGGTACGGAACATCGGGTCGTAGTCCTTGATGGTGAGATAACCACTTTGGTAGAGTACGGGAATGGGGTCGACTATCACATCGGTAGGTGCATCAAACT
>CAZJFI010000156.1:0-4098 GCA_964545265.1 uncultured Phocaeicola sp. | reverse complement strand
TACTGGCTTGTTTTCTTCTACTTGCAAGAAGTCAACGTGCAAGATAGAATCCTTTACAGGGTGGAATTGGATATCCTTCATGATAGCAGTTACTACTGTACCATCGATGTCCAAGTTTACCAAGTAGATGTTTGGTGTGTATACCAAGTTACGGAGACCGTCAACTGTTACTGTGAAGTGAGTAGCAACAGGAAGACCCTTTTCGTCCTTCTTTACACCATACAATACACAAGGAACACCGTTGTTCTTACGCAATTCACGAGTGGCTTTCTTGCCGAGGTCTGTTCTTACAGTACCTTTAATTTCGATTGATTTCATTGTTAATTAATTAAATGTGTTACTCTAAATTAAGTTGTTTTTTTGCTTAATTCGCCATCACACGATGTGGTATATCACACGATGAGCTTAAAAAAGCGGTGCAAAGGTACGCTTTATTTCTGATAAAACAAAAAGAAAGTCCGGAATTTATTTCCAGACTCTCTTACTTTAATTCTTAAAAATCAATATCTATCTTGATTTCATCGGCCGAAAGGCTTTCTGTCTCTTCCTCAGCAGGTTCTTGCTTTATCTTTTCTTCAGGACGGCGTTCGCCCAAGCCTTGTTCTTTAGAAATGAATTGGATGGCTTGATGAAGTCCTTCGGCAAATTTTCCAAAATCTTCTTTATAAAGGAAAATTTTATGCTTTTCAAAACTTACTTGTGAGTCTTCGCCTTCTCCTGATACTATTTTCTTACTTTCTGTAATGGCTAGAAACATTTCATCCTTACGATTCTTCTTTACGTCTAAATAGTAGATGCGTTTTCCGGCCTTGATGGCTTTGGAAAAAACAATTTCCTTATCACCTTCAGCAACACTTTTCTTCTTAAATTCTTCCATGTCTTTAGTCCGTTTTTAAATCAGAGTTCAAAATTGGGCATTTTTTTTCAATGCGCAAAGAATTTATCGATAAACTTCGAATAAAATGATGAATTCGTTAATTCCATGTATTTTTTAATTAAAAATAAGGGATTGGATGATGTATTTCTCGAGGAAATATGTAATTTTGCAACTCATAAATAATTTATATGAATTATGATAAATAGAGTTCTTATTCGTCTTAAAATTGTTCAGATAGTCTACGCCTATTATCAAAATGGTGGCAAGAATTTGGATACTGCAGAAAAAGAGTTGTTCTTCAGCTTGTCCAAAGCTTATGATTTGTACAACTATCTGTTACTCTTAATGGTCGAAATCACCAAGCAGGCAGAAAGAAAAATCAATGCAGCAAAAAGCAAATTGTTGCCTACTGCCGAAGAGTTGTACCCGAATACCAAATTTGTAGATAATCGCTTCATTGCACAGTTGGAAGTGAACACCCAGTTGCTCCAGTTCTCTGAGACTCAAAAGAAGACTTGGAGTAACGAAGAGGAGCTTGTCAAGGGTTTGTGCGAAAAAATCATGGAGAGCGATATATATAAGGAATATATGGCTGCAGAAACATCTTCGTATGAAGAAGACCGTGAAGTATGGCGCAAGATTTATAAGAAGATTATCTTCAATAATGCAGAACTCGACCAGGTATTGGAAGACCAAAGTCTGTATTGGAATGACGACAAGGAAATTGTTGATACCTTTGTTTTGAAGACCATCAAACGTTTTGAAGAAAGCAATGGTGCCAAGCAGGAATTGCTTCCGGAATTCAAGGATGAAGAAGATCAGGACTTTGCCCGTCGTCTGTTCCGTCGAACCATTTTGAATGCAGACTATTATCGTCATCTTATCAGTGAAAATACCCGTAATTGGGATTTGGATCGTGTTGCATTCATGGATGTGGTGATTATGCAGATAGCTTTGGCCGAAATTCTGAGTTTCCCGAACATTCCTGTCAGTGTTTCGTTAAATGAGTATATAGAGATTGCCAAGCTGTATAGTACACCTAAGAGCGGTAACTTTATTAACGGTACTTTGGACGGTATTGTGAAAGTATTGCAGAAAGAAAACAAATTGACTAAAAATTAATAAACTTATAAAATCGAATTATTATGACTCCAGCATTTATGTTGTTGCAAGCCCAGGGTGGCGGTGACTATTCATTCTTGATTATGATGGTGGCTATCTTTGCCATTATGTATTTCTTTATGATTCGTCCTCAGAACAAGAAGCAAAAAGAAATTCAGAATTTCCGTAAGAACTTGGAAATTGGTCAGGAAGTAATTACCGCAGGTGGTATCTACGGAAAAGTGAAAGATATTGAAGATAGTGTTGTGGTATTGGAAATCGCATCCGGCGTAAAGATCAAGATTGACAAGAACTCAATCTATGCCAATGCTGCTGCTACCCAAACGGGCAAATAATAAATGAATAAACTTATGTTCGATAATCAGAACATACGTACACGTTATTCACGGACATTACAGAAAATCAGAGATTTCCTACTGAGTAAGAAAAGCAGGGAATTCCTGATTTTCTTGTTCTTTGTATTCGTATCTTTCTGTTTCTGGTTGCTTCAGGTACTTGATGACGAATATGAAACCGAATTGAAAGTACCGCTTCGTATGAAGAATGTCCCCGAAAATGCTGTGATAACTTCCGAACTGCCTTCCGAACTTCGAATAGGAGTAAAGGATAGGGGTACGGTATTGGTCAATTATCTTTTGGGACAGACATTCTATCCGGTTACCTTGGATTTCTCTGAATTTGTAGGAAAAGGCAATCAAGTGAAGATTCATTCTACGGAATTGACTAAACGTGTTGTAAGCCAGTTGAACCAGTCAACGAAAGTATTGACGGTAAAACCTGATACCATTGATTTTGTCTATATACAAGGTAAAGGGAAAAAGGTACCTGTTAAGTTGCAAGGTGAAGTCAAGGCCGAGCGTCAATATTATATTTCAGGAATCACTTATTCCCCCGATTCGGTGATGGTGTATGCTCCACGTATGGTGCTTGATACCATTAAAGCTGCCTATACCCAGCCTCTGGATATTGAACATATTTCGGATACTGTTCGTAATAGGGTAAGTATCATGCCGATAAAGGGAACTCGTTTTATTCCCAACTATAGCGATATAACCTTGATGGTGGATATCTATTCAGAAAAGACGGTTGAAGTCCCTGTACGTGGTGTCGGTTTTCCAGCCGACAAGGTGCTTCGTACTTTCCCCTCCAAGGTACAGGTTACTTTCCAAGTGGGACTGAGTCATTTTAAAGATATTACGGCAGAAGATTTTGCAGTAGAAGTAGATTACAAGGACTTGGAGGATAAGGAGGACGAGAAGTGTAAGCCTGTCCTTACGGTATTGTCTCCACAGGTGAATCATGCCCGTATAAACCCCAAAGAAATAGAATATATTATCGAACAACAATTTGTTTCCCATGATTAGTATTGCGATAACCGGTGGTATTGGTAGTGGAAAATCGTATGTGTCTAATCTGTTGGAAGAACGGGGTATTCCTATTTACAATGCCGACAATGAATCAAAACGACTGACGGTTTCTGATAAGGAAATCCGAAAAGGCTTGGTCGCTTTGGTGGGAGAGCAGGTGTATTTTGATGATGGCACCTTGAATAAGTCTTTGTTGGCCTCTTATTTGTTTGCCTCTTCAGAGCATGCAACCCAGATTAATGCCATTATTCATCCACAGGTAAAGGCTGACTTCCGTCGTTGGCTGGAGGAGCATGCGGACTGTGAAATCGTAGGATTGGAATCGGCCATTCTTTATGAATCGGGCTTTGACGATGTAGTCGATGCGATAGTAGCGGTATATGCACCAGAAAGTTTACGATTGGAAAGAGCCATGAAACGTGATGGAGCCACCGAAGCTCAAATACGTGCACGTATGGCAGCTCAGATGAACGAGGAAGAAAAGCGCAACCGAGCCGACTTTGTAGTGCTGAATGACGGTAGTATATCGCTGTCCATCCAGCTCGATAAATTGATAACCTTTCTCCTGTCATCCTGAGGAACGGAGTGACGAAGGATCTGATGATTTGTTAAGTAAAACGAAAAATACATAAACGTGGACGTCTTCAGATTTTTCGGACATAGTCCTCAACAACTCGTCTTCGCTACGCTTCACTTCGCTCAGAATGACAAATAAAGTATTTGATTCGCTAA
>CAZJFI010000155.1:0-4134 GCA_964545265.1 uncultured Phocaeicola sp. | reverse complement strand
GCACCCGGTCCGAAGTAAGATACTTCGTTCAACACAAATCTGTTAATCATGGTATTATCTTTTATTTAAAAATGATGAGTTTGGACAAAGATAGGGAATTCTAAGAAAACTCAAACAAGTAAATTGACAGTATTACTATGTTTTTTGATAGATTTTCGATTATCTTTGTAGTTATTCCAAACTTCGTGCGTCTAACGGGTAAAAAACATTCGGAAAAGAAAGATGAAAACAATGGAAACCGCATTTGCGCAAATGGTTCGGGAACATAAGAACACCATCTATACCGTGTGCTTCATGTTCTCCAAGGATTCCGACGAGGTAAACGACCTCTTTCAGGAAGTATTGATTAACTTGTGGAAAGGATACAGCTCCTTCGAGGGAAAGAGCAAAATCGACACATGGATATGGAGGGTAAGCTTCAATACCTGCATCTCTCAGGAAAGGAAAAAGAAGCGCTCCGCAACCGTTCCTCTGTCGATGGAAATCAACCTCTTTGAGGATAAGGACAACGACACCAAGCAAATCAAGATGCTATACGACCGTATCCATCGACTGAAACCCTTCGACCGCGCCATCGTACTTCTTTGGCTGGAAAGCATGAGCTATGAAGAGATAGCTGCCATCGTGGGAATCTCGGTGAAGAATGTTTCCGTCCGTCTCTACCGAATCAAGGAAGAACTGAAACAAATGTCTAACAATTAAACAGCACGAAAATGGAAAGATATAATGAATTTGAAGAAATGAAAGCCCAACTCGCTTTGTTGAACAAGAAGTTGGAACAAGAAACCATCGTAAACGAACGACTGATACGACGTTCCATGAAGGAGAAAGCATCTTCTTTACGACGGAAAGCCATTATCGAGAGTATTGTCTCTGCCATCATGATACCTTATTTTATATGGGTGATACCCGAACTGATAGGGCTTTCGACAGGCTTCTGTATATTTGTATGCTTTATGTTGGCATTGGCTTTAGGATACAACTATTACATCCATAGCCATTTCCGCCCGGACGAGTTTGTATACGGCGATTTGGTAAAAGCCAAAAAAAACACCCTGATGCTGAAAAAATTCTATGCCAATTGGTTGAAGTTTATCGGTATTCCCTTCATCATCGTATTTCTCGGATGGTTTGCGTTTGAGATAAAGCAACACTTCCAGGGCGAAGAATTACAAAGTATGCTGGGTGGAATGTCAATTGGACTTGTATTGGGAGTGATTATCGGTACCTATCAATACTTGAAAACACAACGCATGGCCGATGATATCCTAACACAAATAGAAGAACTCTCGGAAGATTAACTTTACATTTTTCTTGAAAGGTAGCGGATTATCTGAATAAATCCGTTACCTTTGCCCTATGGAAAAATACAGTTACGAACTCAAGATGAAGGTACGCGACTATGAGTGCGACCTCCAAGGCATTGTAAACAACGCCAATTACCAGCACTATCTGGAACATACCCGCCACGAATTCCTCTGTTCGGAAGGAATCAGTTTTGCCCAACTACACGAACAAGGAATAGACCCTGTAGTAGCCCGTCTGACTATGGCTTTCAAAACTCCCCTACGTAGCGGTGACGAATTTGTATCGAAACTCTACCTCAAAAAAGAAGGAATCAAATACGTGTTTTATCAAGACATCTTCCGGTTGCCCGATTTAAAAATGGTTATCAAGGCATCGGTAGAAACAGTCTGCCTCATCAATGGGCGGTTAGGGGAAAGCAAGCTACTGGATGAGAAATTTTCCAAATTCATTCCCAACGAATAATTCTTTAAATACATAACCATGAAACATGACGAACAAATCTTTACTTTAGCGCTTACCCGCATTCCGGGTTTAGGACAAACAGGAGCTAATCATTTAGTGAAAAATCTGGGAAGTGCCATGGCTGTATTCCAGCATCGTACCGAACTCCCCCAATTGATACCTGGAGCTACCGAAAAGTTAGTAAAGATACTCGATTGCCCCGAGGCCTTCAAACGGGCCGAAGAAGAACTGGCCTTTGCAGAAAAGAACCAAATACGATGCCTTACTCTCAATGACGAAGAATACCCATCGCGTTTACGGGAATGTGAAGACGCTCCGCTTGCTCTTTTCTACCGAGGAAACGCTCCTCTAAATGCCTTGCGTGTAATCAGTGTAGTAGGCACCCGCCATGCCACTTCCTACGGACAAGATTTATGCAATTCCTTTATCGCCGAGTTATCAGGAGCAATCCCCGATGTATTGGTAGTAAGTGGATTGGCTTATGGAATTGACATTTATGCCCATCGGGCAGCTCTACAGAACGGATTCAATACAATAGGTGTATTGGCTCACGGATTGGACAGAATTTATCCTTCCGCACACCGACATACCGCCATCAAGATGTTGGAGCAAGGAGGGCTGCTTACTGAATTTATGAGTGGTACCAATCCCGACCGTCAGAACTTTGTTAAGCGCAACCGCATTGTTGCAGGCATGGCCGATGCTACCCTTGTAGTAGAAAGTGCCGCCAAAGGGGGTGCTTTGATTACCGCCGAACTGGCCGAAAGTTATCATCGCGATTGTTTTGCTTTCCCCGGACGTACCAATGATGAATTCTCGGCGGGATGTAATGAACTGATAAGAAACAATAGGGCTGCACTTATCACTTGTGCCGACGATTTCATTCAAGCTATGGGATGGTCTACTAAATACAAGATTAAACCCGAAAATATCCAACGCCAGCTTTTTCCTGAATTGACAGAAGAAGAACAGATTATTGTCAATTTGCTACAAAAATCGCCTGACGGTATTCAAATCAACACATTGGTAATAGAAAGCAATATTCCTATAAACCGCATCAGTATGTTGCTGTTCGAACTGGAAATGAAAGGAATTGTACACCCCATGGCCGGAGGTGTGTATCGTATAATAGGATAAGGAAAGAAAGGGACAAAAAAAAGGAGCAACGCTTTGCTCCAACCTTTTTGTTAACCTTAAATCTAATACTATGAAAAAAATCACATGACAAATGTAAGGCTTATGAGCCAACCTTCCAAACATTCTCTTAAAAATATGAATTCTTTTAAACTTATTTCACAAATATACTCGTTTTCGTACACAATATTACAAGTTGCTTAACAGTTTGAAGATTTATTAGCATTCTGACAAAATCAGAGAACAACCATATAATCATAAAAATAAGTGGATGCACTTTCGGTACACCCACTTAATCTATTGTTCAGACAATTGAATCTTAGTCTTTCAACTTAGCAGAAATGAACTCACGGTTCAAACGAGCGATATTGCTGATAGAAATGCACTTCGGACATTCGGCTTCACAAGCACGAGTGTTGGTACAGTTACCGAAGCCCAATTCGTCCATCTTGGCCAACATAGCCTTAGCACGACGAGCTGCTTCTACCTTACCCTGTGGTAACAAAGCCAACTGACTAACCTTGGCAGAAACGAACAACATGGCCGAACCGTTCTTACAAGCAGCTACGCAAGCACCACAACCGATACATGCTGCAGCATCCATAGCTTCATCAGCTACTGGCTTAGGAATAGGAATTGCATTAGCATCAGGAATACCACCTGTGTTTACTGATACGTAACCACCAGCTTGCATAATCTTATCGTAAGCACCACGGTCTACCATCAAGTCGCGGATAACTGGGAAACCAGCCGAACGCCATGGTTCAACAGTGATAGTATCGCCATCGTTGAAACGACGGATGTAGATCTGACAAGTAGTAGCACCTGTTGCAGGGCCGTGAGGATGACCGTTGATGTACAATGAACACATACCGCAGATACCTTCGCGACAGTCGTGGTCGAATACGATAGGTTCTTCACCCTTGTTAATGAGTTCTTCATTCACAATGTCCAACATTTCGAGGAATGAAGTATCGCCTGGCATATCTTTTACAGGGATAGTCTGGAAATGACCTTTTTCCTTCGGACCTCTCTGACGCCAAACTTTCAGTGTAAAGCTTATATTTTTATCCATAATCTTCTTTTATTTCTGATTTTTGATTTATGATTTATGATTCAGATTGTTTCCACTCAGAAGGCAAATCAGAAATCATAAATCATACATCATAAATTATTTATGACTTATAGTTACGAGTTTGAACCTTAGTGAACTGATAGTTCAAGTCTTCC
>CAZJFI010000154.1:0-4197 GCA_964545265.1 uncultured Phocaeicola sp. | reverse complement strand
CACTCAGGTCATTGCCATAGAGGCAGAAGCCCATTTCCAGACGGAGCGTGTCACGAGCACCTAAACCAATCGGTTTGATACCTTCGGGAGCACCGGCTTCGAAAATGGCATTCCAAATAGTTTCACCATCTTCCGGATAGAAATACAATTCAAAACCTCCGGCACCGGTATAACCAGTATTCGAGATGATGACTTCCTTGCATCCGGCAAATTCACCGGTAGTGAAAGCATAGTAAGGGATTTCGGACAAGTTCACCGGAGTGAGGCGTTGCAACACTTCAGTAGCCTTCGGACCTTGGATGGCCAATTGTGCCATGCGGTCGGAAGAGTTTTCGAGTTCTGCTCCTACGGTATTATGGCTTACACACCAGTTCCAGTCCTTCTCAATATTAGCTGCATTTACAACCAACAAGTATTTTTCGTCTTCATAATGATATACCAAGAAATCGTCAACGATACCACCCTCTTCATTAGGGAAACAAGTATATTGTGCCTTACCCAAAGGAAGTGTGGCTACATTATTCGATGTCACTTGTTGCAAGAATTCCAAGGCATTGGGACCTTTCACCCAAAACTCACCCATGTGAGATACATCGAATACACCCACACCGTTGCAAACGGTCATGTGTTCATCGATAATGCCTGAGTATTCAATCGGCATGTTATAACCTGCAAATTCATGCATCTTTGCTCCAAGAGCAATGTGTTTTTCGGTAAACGGAGTTGTTTTCATTTCTATCTACAAATTAAAGTTACATTTTTTATTCTAATCATATTTGTCATTCAGAGCGAAGCGAAGAATCTGATTACACCCACTTCATTTCAAGAACTAAATCCCATAGATGTGGATTGGTAGTCTTTATCAATTTCTCTTTCTTCTCACGACTCCATCCTTTCAACTCTTTTTCGCGAGCGATAGCTTCCTCTACATCTGTATAATACTCATAATAAAGCAAAGAATGACATTTATATTTTTTTGAAAATCCTTCAATCCTATCATTCTTATGTTCCATATAACGTCGATACAAATCATTGGTAACACCTATATATAGAGTAGTTCTTGAATTGTTCGACAATATATAAACCCAATATTGATGAACATTGACCATATTTATGTATTCAGATCCTTCGCTTCGCTCTGGATGACAATTATTACTTAATTCATCTGGCTGTGAGTTCTGCAATCTTTACCACCACCATCATAGCCTTTTCCATTGATTGGATAGGAACAAACTCATAACGGCCATGGAAATTCAAGCCGCCGGCAAAGATATTCGGACATGGTAATCCCTTGAAGGAAAGTTGTGCGCCGTCGGTTCCGCCACGGATAGCCTTCACTTTAGGAGTAACACCGGCTTCCTCCATCGCTTTGAAAGCTATATCGATGACATGCATCACCGGTTCTATCTGCTGACGCATGTTGTAATATTGGTCTTTCAATTCTACGGTCACAAGCGCTTCGCCATATTTCTGATTGATGGCTTCACCCCATGCCTTCATGCACTCCTTCCGCGCTTCGAACTTGGCACGGTCATGATCACGAATGATATAAGTAATGGTAGTTTGTTCTACCCCACCTTCTATACCTACTACATGATAGAAGCCTTCGTAGCCATCGGTATGTTCTGGGGTTTCTTCACACGGCAATTGGCTCATGAACTCATTGGCCACACGGATAGCGTTCACCATCTTGTTCTTGGCATAACCCGGATGCACGTTACGTCCCTTGACGATAACTTTGGCCGCAGCCGCATTGAAGTTCTCGAATTCCAGCTCACCCACTTCGCCACCGTCCATGGTATAAGCCCATTGGCAACCGAACTTCGCTACATCAAATTTATGGGCACCCAAACCGATTTCTTCATCGGGATTGAAACCGATGCGAATCTTCCCATGCTTGATTTCAGGATGTTCCTGCAAATACACAATGGCCGATACTATTTCGGCGATACCCGCCTTATCATCAGCTCCCAACAAGGTTTTTCCGTTGGTTACAATCAAGTCCTCACCTTGATGATTGAGCAATTCTGGGAATTGTGCTGGAGACAAAACGATGTTTTCTTCTTCGCAAAGCGTTATGTTCTCTCCATCATAACGTTGTACTATCCGAGGTGTTACGTTTTCACCTGTCATATCGGGGCTGGTATCCATGTGGGCAATGAAACCTATCACCGGCACTTCCTTATCAATGTTGGCCGGTAATGTGGCATACAGATAGCCGTTCTCATCCAATTCTATCTCTTCCAGACCTAAGCTTTCCAATTCTTCTTTCAAGTATTGGGCAAACACCATTTGTTTGGGAGTACTTGGGGTTACTCCGCTGTTCTCGTCCGACTGTGTATCGAAACTCACATATTTCAAGAAACGTTCTACTAATGTCATAATTTCCAATTTTAATTCTACGTGCCGTAAAAATAGGAAAAGAGCCCCGATTTGCCAAACAAATCGGGGCTCTTTTTTTATACAATGATGAAAATCTGTCATTAAAAATGGCTGGAGCCATCAAAGCAATGGGTACAAACCTTACATTTGGGAAGGCCTATGGCTTCAATCAACGTTTCCAGAGTGTTGTATTTCAATGAAGTCAATCTGAATTGTTTCCTGATTTCCTCCACCATCTTCTTATATTCGGGTGAATCGGTCCGGGCATACTTGTCCAGATTCTTGTTTTCGTCGCCTTCCAATTTTTTAATGATGCGACGGGTCAGTAATTCCAAATCGCCTTTCGAGGCGCTGAAACCGATAAACGGACAGCTGTAGATAAGTGGCGGACAAGCAATACGCATGTGCACTTCCTTTGCACCGTAATCATATAGGATATTGACATTGTCATTCAACTGTGTACCGCGTACAATGGAGTCGTCACAGAACAACACACGTTTGTCATCAAGCATAGTACGGTTAGGAATCAGTTTCATCTTAGCCACTAACGAACGGAGTTCCTGACGGGAAGGAGTGAAACTTCGAGGCCATGTCGGTGTGTATTTAGTGATGGCCCGATGATAAGGCACTCCCTTACCTTCGGCATAACCCATGGCCATACCAATGCCCGAGTCGGGAATACCACAAACACAATCCACTTCGGATTCATCCTTCTTTCCCATTTTGAATCCGCAATTGAAGCGAACATCTTCAACGTTCTTTCCTTCATAACAAGAAACGGGAAATCCATAATATACCCACAAGAACGAACAAATCTGCAATTCTTCATTGGGCTTGCGCATCTGTTCCATTCCATCGGCACGCAAGCGGATTATTTCGCCGGGACCTACATACTTTTCTATTTCAAAGCCCAAATTAGGGAAACTGCTCGATTCACTGGTTACAGCATACGCTCCTTCCTTCTTGCCAATGACCACCGGAGTACGCCCCCACTGGTCGCGTGCTACAATGATACCGTCTTCGGTAAGCAGCAACATGGAACATGAACCTTTTATCTTTCTGAAGACATTTTCTATACCGTCCACAAAATCCTTTCCTTGTACAATAAGCAAGGCCACCAATTCGGTCTGATTGGTTCTACCCATACTCATTTCGGCAAAATGCATGTTCGATGCCAACAATTCCTTTTCCAATTCCGGAATGTTATTGATCTTGGCAACGGTCACAATGGCAAACTTGCCTAAATGTGAATTAATAAGGATAGGTTGTGGATCGGTGTCGCTGATGATACCTACACCCGAATTACCTTTGAACTTGGAGAGTTCGGATTCAAACTTATTACGGAAATATGCATTTTCAAGAGTGTGGATTGCTCTTGCAAATCCTGACTCTTCGGAGTATGTGGCCATACCCCCTCGTTTAGTACCTAAATGTGAGTTATAATCTGTACCGTAAAATAAATCGGTTGCACACGCAATCTTGGAGACTGTACCAAAAAAACCACCCATACTATTTATTGTATCTTTGTTTTTGAGGATGCAAAGATAGGAAT
This sequence comes from uncultured Phocaeicola sp., assembly GCA_964545265.1. Lineage (GTDB taxonomy): Bacteria > Bacteroidota > Bacteroidia > Bacteroidales > Bacteroidaceae > Phocaeicola. The sequence continues at coordinate 263 of CAZJFI010000154.1, read as the reverse complement.
AAATACTGAAAAGGCGGAAAAAGCCATGAATTTTTCTTTAGACAAATTAAGAAGAAATGATTTATTATATGTATTTTTGCGCATTATTAATCTACATTTCATTAAAATGCTTGAAAAACTTTTTGGTTTCAATCCGAAAGAAACCACCGTTCGAACAGAAGTCATGGCAGGTATCACTACTTTTCTGACCATGGCCTACATCTTGGCGGTCAACCCGAACATCCTGAGTGAAACAGGTATGGACAAGGGGGCCTTGTTTACCA
>CAZJFI010000153.1:0-4214 GCA_964545265.1 uncultured Phocaeicola sp. | reverse complement strand
AGTCGTAAGAGAAGTAAGCCTGGCAGTGCTTGTCAGTGTTGTCACCGATAATCTTCACTGAGTTCTTGTTAGCACCTACAGTACCGTCAGCACCGAGGCCGTAGAACTTAGCTTGGTACATGCCTTCGCCACCCATAGCGATTTCTTCCTTCTGAGGGAGAGAGGTGAAAGTAATGTCGTCAACGATACCGATAGTGAAACCGTTCTTCGGTTCGTTCATTGCCAAGTTTTCGTATACTGCCAAGATTTGAGCAGGAGTAGTATCGTTAGAACCCAAACCATAGCGGCCACCTACGATAACCGGAGCATCAGCCTTGCCATAGAAGCATTCCTTCACGTCGAGGTACAAAGGTTCACCGTTAGCACCCGGTTCCTTGGTTCTGTCGAGAACAGCGATGCGCTTAGCAGTCTTAGGAACAGCTGCCAAGAAGTGCTTGGCCGAGAACGGACGATACAAGTGAACAGCAACCAAACCTACCTTTTCGCCTTGAGCTGTGAGGTGGTCGATGACTTCACGGATAGCTTCTGTTACAGAACCCATAGCGATGATGACGCGGTCAGCATCTTCAGCACCATAGTAATCGAACAAGCCATACTTGCGGCCGGTGATTTCAGAAATCTTTTCCATGTATTCTTCTACGATAGCAGGAACTGCTTCATAGTAAGGATTGCAAGATTCGCGGTGAGCGAAGAATGTATCCGGGTTTTCAGCCATACCACGGGCAACCGGCTTTTCCGGAGTCAATGCACGGCTGCGGAAGGCTGCCAAAGCATCTTGGTCGATCAGCGGAGCGAGGTCTTCGTTTTCCAACATTTCGATCTTCTGGATTTCGTGAGAAGTACGGAAACCGTCGAAGAAGTTCACGAATGGAACGCGAGACTTGATAGTAGCCAAGTGAGCTACACCTGCCAAGTCCATAACTTCCTGTACAGAACCTTCAGCCAACATGGCAAAACCTGTCTGACGAGTAGACATAACGTCTTGGTGGTCGCCGAAGATACACAATGAGTGAGAAGCCAATGTACGAGCCGATACGTGGAATACACAAGGAAGGAATTCACCGGCAATCTTATACATGTTAGGAATCATCAACAGAAGACCCTGAGAAGCTGTATAAGTAGAAGTAAGGGCACCAGCTTGCAAAGAACCGTGAACGGCACCAGCAGCACCGCCTTCAGATTGCATTTCCTGTACCATAACTGTTTCGCCGAAGATGTTCTTACGGCCTTGAGCAGCCCATTCGTCTACGTATTCAGCCATAGTAGACGACGGAGTGATGGGGTAGATAGCAGCTACTTCAGAAAACATATACGAGATATGTGCAGCAGCTTGGTTACCATCACAGGTGATGAATTTTTTTTGTTTAGTCATACAATTACTAATTTTTTTATTAGGTAATAATTATCAATCAATATAAAAAACCGAAGAGCCACAAGGGTATTTGGTTGTCATGCCCCAATTCAAGTTTATGCAATGCGTAGTACACATTGGGGTTGTTCTTGAATTTGCAGTTCTCCGTACAAATGCGGAAATGAAGCCCTTCGTCCACTAAGAAGGAAGTGCCCTTATCGCCTTTGTATAATTTGTGGTCCTTATACATCGTATTCATAAAGAACGTGTCAAGGACATCTTGCTCATCTACCTTTACGGGGTAGAAAGAATACATCAAGTTGGAATTGTGCATCACCACTTTCGATGGTTTCTTGGGGAATTTTTCTCCCTTAGGATATACCATGTTGATGAGGCGTGCATCTTCCAAATATTTGATGTAATTCATAACCGTGGCACGCGAAGTTTGTATCTCTGCGGCCAATTGGCTGACGTTCGGAGCTACCGGTCCGTCAACAGCCAACAAATATAGTAATTTTTTTATTTTCGAAAGATATTTCAACTCAATTTGTTTAATGAGTAATATATCTACTTCAATCATCATGTTCATGGTCTTCAGTAAATTCTCTGAAAAATTACGTTTTTCAAGAAAAAACGGATAAAATCCATGATGTAGATAATCTTGTAAATAGTTGAGCGGTTTCACTTCGCGAAGGATGGTACGTGCTATTTGTTCATGGTTCTTTAGAATTTCGTCCAACGTGTAGGAGGGGAAGTTATTTCCACTCTGAAGGTTCAGGAATTCTCTAAATGACAGACCTCTAAGGTAGTACACCTTTACAATACTGTTAAGAATAGGATTCTCTTCTTTAAGGCGCATAACCGATGAACCTGTGAATACAATCTTTAATGTAGGATATTGTTCATAGCAGGTACGCAAATCTTCACTCCAATTAGGATATTTGAACATTTGGTCAATGAGCAGTACTTTACCTCCTCGTTTCACAAACTCTCCTGCAAACCGTACCAAACTGTATTGTGAAAAATAGAAATTGTTCATGTTGATGTATAAACATGAACGGTTGCTTCCAAATTTTTCTTTGGCATATTGCAATAGGAAGGTGGTTTTACCCACACCACGAGTCCCCTTGATGCCGATGAGTCTGTCATTCCAGTCTATCTCATCCATCAGGTTCCGTCGGATAGGAGCATTGGTATGCTCCACCAAATAACTGTGGGTTTTATAGAAAGCTTCCATTTATTTTGATTAATCGGATGCAAATATACGAATACTTCTGCTATTTGCAAACTCGACATGACAAAATATGATATTTTTTGTGTCCTCGCAGTAAAAATTGGAACGAATATCCTACCTTTGTGATGCAATGAAAACCTTGTACCTTTTCAATCCCGAAAACGATATGGCATTGGCTTATGGAGGACCTTATTATATGCCTCCTGCCAACGCTCGAAGGATGGCGTCCGATTTGTCTGCACTTCCTGCATGGTATGCTGTACCGGATGTTGAGGTGTGGATGGCCCGTGAGCGTGATGTACAATGGTTGCAACAGACTTGCCCCTTGCATTTGCCGATACAAGGCATAATAGTTCCCAACCATATATATAATAAGGTGATACCTTGGGGGTGGAGTGCTTCAGTGGTTCATCGTTTGGTGCAACATAATATTGATCCGTATCTTTGTCCTTCATCCCAACAATTGGAACAGATGCGTAACTTGTCGGCCAGAAGAACGGCTGTTGAGGTTCTTCGTAAAATTCAGTTGCCTCATACTTTAGGAAAAGCATTGCCTATTCATTCATTAGACGAAGTTGATTTTCCTTATCCTTATTTACTGAAAGCACCTTGGAGTGGGAGTGGTCGAGGTATACAAAAGATTGAAAATACTCCTGATGCACCTTTGCAAGGTTGGATAAACCATATACTGAAAACACAAGGCTATTTGGTGGCCGAACCTTATTATCGGAAAGTCGTGGATTTTGCAATGGAATTTTGTATGAATGAAGGTGTGGCCGAATTTATGGGGTATTCATTGTTTGAAACGGATATCCGCGGTATTTATAAAGAAAATCTTTTGGCGACCGATTGCGAGATAGAACATCGCCTTTCTGATTATGTGCCTGTAGAAGTCCTTCATGCCGTTCGGAATCAATTACTTCATTTGCTACCTGATACTTTAGGAACTCATTATAACGGTTGTTTGGGAGTGGATATGATGATTTGTCAAGAGGATGAAAAGTATGTCGTCCATCCTTGTGTAGAAATAAATCTACGTATGAATATGGGACTTGTTTCACGCCTTTTTTATGATTCCTATGTAATAAAAGGAACAATAGGTCGTTACGTCATTGAATTTTATTCCAAACCTGGCGAAGCTTTATGTGCTCACCATGAATTGCAACAACGTTATCCTTTGGTGGTGGAAGATAATAAAATAAGGCAGGGATATATGTCTCTTACCCCTGTCTTTGAAGATACCGCCTATCAGGCGTATGTGGTTATTGATTAATGGCAATGTCCGCCGCAACCGTGTTCACCGCAACCGTCTTCACAGTCACCTCCACAACATCCACAGCTGCAACCTTCGCCACTTAACATGTTCAACATTCCTTGAATTTCTTCTGTAGTAGCTGGACGTGATGTTACTACTTCACCTTTGAAAGTAAGGTCTTTACCAGCGTGTGGGTGATTCAAGTCTACAGTTACTTCTGTATCTGTTACATCAGTAATGGTAGCGTAAAAATGATGGCCTTCGTTGTCTTGCAAAGGAACGATGCTTCCCGGGTAGATGTGGTCATTGTCAAACACACCGTTGACGGTGAACATTTCCTTTGATACAGTGCGTACGCCTTCGGGCATGTATTC
>CAZJFI010000152.1:0-4248 GCA_964545265.1 uncultured Phocaeicola sp. | reverse complement strand
AACAAGTGCATTTTGCGAAATATGCGGATTTGTTATTTGTTTTTTCTTCATAAATTTTTCTATTTCTTTTTTTATTCTTAGCTTTGTATCGCTATCCACGCCGATGTCTCTTGATGAGAAAAGGGTGGGTGGGCAGACATATTAAAGAAAGGCGTTTACTACGTCTTGTTTTTGGCTATTCGAAACTTAGGACCTTTCAGAAACACAGTCAAAGCAAGAAATGGTAGATGTCTGCGTTGTTTGTTTTATCCCTTTCTGTGCGCCTCCCCAAAGTGGGGAGGAAGTGCAGAAGTGTGTGATTATACATTTCGGCGTGGGCTTCTGTGTTACTTGTTTACTGTGTTGGGTTTCCTAAGACCTCGAATGCGAATGAGTATAGGTACAGATTCCCACGTTTTTCTTTTTATATGATTCTAATACAGAAGTAAGCTAACGCTGGTTTGGGGAATCTGCCGGAATGAAGATAGAGAACGAATGAATGATTTGATGTTCAAAGTCAGGAAATGCAGCTTTTATGTGTCCCTGTTGCTGTGTTCCTTTGTCTTGAAGGCATGTTCTTCCACGGCTGACGAGCCGATACAGGAAGAAGACCCCATTCATCCTTCCGAAGCTGTGAAAGTGGTTATGATGAGTGCCGACAATATTTTGTCGGGTAACGGTGATTCGCGTACCAGTTACACATTGGAAAGCGACAAGCTGAAGTTTGCTTGGGCGGAAGGTGACAAGATAGGGGTATATCCTTCAAGTGGTACTCAGATTGCGTTTACAATCAAGAGTGGTGCGGGACAAAATTCCGCTGTTTTTGATGGCGGTGCGTGGGCTTTGCGTGATACGGAGACCTATGCGGCGTATTATCCGTATGATGTGGACAATACGGCCGGAAGCAATGCCGAAATCCGTTTCAGTTATGAAGGCCAGTGCCAGACGGACAATGCTTCGTTGGCTCATTTGGGTGCTTACGACCTGATGGCAACCAATGCTACCTGTGCGGTGGAAGGTGAACTGAACTTCCAGTTCAAACACTTGAACAGTGTGGCACAGATTTGCCTTACTGTACCTGTGGTGGCTACTTTCAAGCGACTGACCCTAAAGTGTAATGAAGAAATTTTCATGAAAGTGGCAAATCTGGACTTGTCGGGCGAAGAATATGCTTATACTGCCACCGAAATGACCGGCGAATTGCAGATGGAATTGTCGGATGTAGCCTCTACGGAGAATGTTAAGGACTTGATTTTCTACATGATGCTTCCTCCGACGGATTTGAGTGGCAAGACCGTCTATGTAGTGTTGCAGAGCGATGACAACAAGGTGTATCAAGGCCAGTTGGCATCCAAGGAAATGAAAGCGGGATATGCCTATAGTTTTGCCGCAACGTTGGTGGATGTCACGATGTACTCTACGATTCATTCACCGGGTTTTGGTTCTGATGATACTGAAATTTAACTTCTTACTAGTGTAAAATCAAAAACAATAATGATATGAAATCAAGAATTCAATCAACCATGTTAGCTTGTGCGGCATTGCTATGTGCCGGTTTTGCAAGCTGTACCGACGATGCTTTGATAGAAGCATCCAATAATGCTTCCGGCCGTTCCTTTGAACTGACCGTAACCCAGGCCAATCCCGACTCTCGTTTGGAACTTGGACAGGATGGTCTTACTACTCTATGGGAACCGGGTGACAAACTGGTATTGGTGGACAAGACTCGCACGCTTGCTCCAATCTATTTGAACTGTACGTTGGAAGCAAAGGCCAGTACGGCTACTTTCATGTCGGAAAGCGGTGTGCCGGCCGGTAATTATTATGTGATTTATAATTACAATCAAAATTTGGCATACGGACACAAGGGGTTTCAAAGTGTAGATGACATCAATTCACATGACGATTTGGTGCTTTGGAATGAACTGACCATCCAAGAAGGTGTAGATCAAGCTTCTATCTCGTTGAATCATTTATATGCCAAGATGAAAGTGGAGTTGAGAAATTACTCATCGGGAAATTCCTACGAGATAGGTATGTATTCTTCCAAGAAGGGTTTTCCGGTATATAAACAATTTACCAGTGCCGGCTTGGTGGATGCAGAATATGGTTATGATCCCAATTCAATGAACTATACATACAGTTATTCTTATTTCCCTTCCAGCCGGAGATATCACAATATTCCTTTTGGAACTTTTGAACCGGAATGGTCTTACGATAGCGCGGCCGAAACGGAATCTTATGATTATTCAAAGGCAGAAGGACTTTCGGCATTGGTGCTACCCGCCGATTTGAGCGGAGAAGAAATCTTCTTCTATGTAATCAATGGCAACACTTGTTATGAGTTCAAGAAGCAGGGCGTAGAATTGAAGGCGGGAACCAGTTATAAGGTTGTATTGGACTTTAATGGCACTGATGTAACTTCTTCGACATTGAACTCTACTTATGATAACTATTCCTATCGAACTGTCTACCAATTGACAAATGCTGCGGATTGGCGTCATGCGGCTTATCGGAATTGTCGTGAGTATTATTCTCAACAATATCTTAGCAATATAGGGTATGAAATTGCGCAAAACATTGACTTTGAAGGTGAATATTTCTTCCCGATTTCAGCATATAGCATAGCCGGTGGAGGTCATACTTTGAGCAACATTGGATTGGACTGGTCGGATGAAGACAATGTCGGATTGGTAAGGTATGAATGGAGCGGCCGGGATGAAAACCATTCTTTATATAATGCCATGTTATGGGATTATACTACTTCCATTTCTGATTTGACTTTGGAAAATGTATCCTTTAAAGGTAATAATTATGTAGGTGCATTCGGAGGATTTAACGTTGATGCAAGTAATTGTGGGGTGATTGGTGCTTCTACCATTCAGGGACAAGGTAACTATGTAGGTGGTGTGGTCGGTTTTAATAATTTGATAAATTATGCAAGTTTGAAACTTGAAGACGTTCGCATAGGTCAGTCTTGTAATGTCAGTGGAAATAGCTACGTAGGTGGCATTGTTGGTCGATGGGCTACGGTTCAAAATTCTAATCTTGGGAATGTAAGCTCTGTTATGTTGATGGAATCGTGTAAATCAGAAGCCTCTGTCTCCGCTACAGAAGACTATGTGGGGGGAATCTGGGGTAAGATTGGAGGAGATATTTCTTTGAATTATGCTACAAGCTCTGGTCTCGAATTTTCAATGGAAGACAATACTTTCTCATTGCTTAAGTGTGTGAATGAAGGTACGGTGACTGGCCGTCATTATGTAGGTGGTATCGGTGGTGACTTTTCTGTAACATCCTATAGCTATTCTACTTTGGACAGAGTGGTACTGAGCCAGTCGTGCAACACGGGTAATGTGAATGGTGATTCCAAAGTCGGTGGAATCCTGGGTAGCACAATGGCATCTACAAACATCTGTTATTCTACGGGGGCAATCAATGCGTCCACTACTGATGTCGGTGGCATTGTAGGAGAAATGGCAATGGGTAACTCTCAATCACGTATTGCCAATTGTTATTCATTGGCAACAATTTCTGTCGGTACGAATGGGAATGCCGGTGGTATTGTTGGTTCTTCTGCTATGGCCACAATTACTAATTGTTATTATGCGGCTGACCCGGGTACTTATTCATTCGGTGGCATTGTTGGATATAGTGGCGGTTCTGTCAGTGTAAGCAATTGTTTAACCACCTTGAATTCATTGGGTACAAACTTGGGTACACATAAAGAGCGTAATTGGGTTGAAGATAATAATAATGATGGTCTTCCTGATTATGGGGAAGATACAGATGGTGATGGGGATTCTGATAATGATGACTTGTATTATATTTACAACGACTATGTGACCGATTCCCAATCTGCCGTAACATCTATCCTAGATAATCTCACGGTTATCAATGGTGACAATGCTTATTCCAGCAACTATTGGGATATTAATGTTTATCCGTGGTATTGTGTGAAGTTTGCAAGCTTTTCGGCAGACACAGATTCACCGGACTTTAATGACGACACCATTAAGTAATTTAAAAAACAAGGTAATTATGGAAAAACAGACATACGAAGCACCTTTGGTGGAAATCATCGAGGTAGAAGTAGAGAAGGGATTTGCCACATCGAATCGTTCTGTAGACGGTTCTGCGGGTGACTTTCCATTCGCATAACTTGAATATTGGTTTGGTAAAACGATAATGATGACTTGCCGACATTTGGAGACAAATGTCGGCAAGTTTTTTTTGCGGAAGCGTATTTGTTCCGGTTCTATGTAAACA
>CAZJFI010000151.1:0-4268 GCA_964545265.1 uncultured Phocaeicola sp. | reverse complement strand
TAGAGCATCTGACTGTTAATCAGAGGGTCCTTGGTTCAAGTCCAAGAGGAAGAGCGAAAAACTTGAATGCAATATTCTTCCTTAGCTCAGTCGGTTAGAGCATCTGACTGTTAATCAGAGGGTCCTTGGTTCAAGTCCAAGAGGAAGAGCAGAAAGGTTCGCAATAGCGAGCCTTTTTTTGTTTTCACCTCCTTTTGTTTTGTCACCTCGCAACATTCTCTTATCTTTGTCCATAGAAACAAAGTATATGAAAAGAATCCTCTTACTGACCATAACCTTGGGACTATGCCTCCTACATGCAATTGCCGAAGAATACAACAATTTCTTCAGCAAATACAATTTCAGTTTCATTACTGAAGAGGCAGGATTGCCACATAATTACATAGACGACATATATAAGGATTCAAAAGGATATATTTGGGTAGCCACCCATAACGGAGTTGGACGATATAACGGTTATCAGTTCCTTCATTATGACACCCGGACTTCAAGCGTAAAACTTAAAAGTAACTTTGTCCACAAAATTTGTGAAGACAACCACCAACGGCTATGGATAGGCACAGAAGAAGGCATCAGCATCATCCACTTGAACAATTACCAGGAGACATCCATCCTTTCGGACATTTATCCGGAAACAAACGAAATATTCCACTCCAACATCGAAACCATTTATAAAGATAAAGAAGGGAATTTGTGGATTTCTACCGACAAAAGTTTGTGGTGTCTGGAATTCAATGACAAAGGAGCCATACAAGATTACTATCATTTGGAACACGGCGCACAATCCTCCATCCACGCAATCATTGATTTAGGTTGGTGTATTTGTGCAGGAATTGACAACCATGTCTGCCAAATCAAACGTTCACCCAAGCATCAATTAAAGGTGGGCAACTTCTCCAAATTGTTGGAACCTTTTACCCAAGACTGGCGAATTTTATGCATGGAAACACATGGAGACGATTTGTGGATTGGTACCAACAGAGGACTATTCAAGTACAACCATAACAAACAGCTGACCCAACGTTATAGATATTCCAGTCATCGCCCAGGCATGTTGAGCCAAGCCTATATCACTGATATTAAAATTACTTCGCGTGGGAAAGTCATTATTTCAACTTTGAACGGTCTGAACGTATACAATGAGAAGGATGACAATTTTTTCTATATCCGTCAGGACAATAGAGACCCAGACAAATCGTTGAACAGCAACTACATCAATTGCTTATTCATAGATGATGAACAGATATGGATAGGCACCGAAATTGGCGGCATTAACCTGTTGACACCCCAATGTCTGGAAACTCAGGTATGGGATTATAATTACCGGAAAGAAAACTCTCTTTCGCCCAACCCCGTCACCGGTATTCGGGAAGACAAGGAAGGCAATCTCTGGGTAGGAACTATCGAAGGAGGATTGAACAAAAAAGCCAAAGATACTGACGAGTTTATCCACTTCACATTCGACCGAACAAAAGAAACATCCATCAGCACCAATTCCATTAACGGACTGATGATAGATTCCGACAATCACTTGTGGGCATATACATGGGGAACGGGTATCAACGAGTTAGACTTAAACATACCTAACAACCAACGTTTTATCCGTCATATTCGTGAAGATTCTTTAGGATTGGAAGGAGACTTTTTAAGTTGCGCCTGCGAAGACCCGCTGAATAATGGCATTTGGTTTGGCACTACCCGAGGACTGCATTTCTACAATAAGACCAACGAACATTTCACCCGCGTATTATTCGACCAATCAGACAATGAATTCGAAGGCAACAGTTCACTGCTTATAGATAAACAGAACCGCTTGTGGTGGGGAACTTCGGAAGGTGTATTCATTATGAATCTTCCTTCCTTTACCCTATCGCATACCAAATTCGATTATACCTATTTAAAATATAAGTTAGATAATCCCTCTTCCATGAAATTGGAAAAGATCAACTGCATACTGGAAGACAAAGAAGGGGGCATTTGGTTAGGCTCCAACGGACATGGACTTTACCAAGCTATAGAAGAAGCGCCCAATCAATTCCGATTCAACAACTATACCCGCAAGAATGGATTGCCGAACAATTACATCATCGGAATAGTAGAAGACAATTATAACAATTTATGGATGACTACCAATTATGGCATTTCCCGATTGGACCGGAACACCTTGTTCTTTACCAATTTTACTAAAGAAGACGGTCTGCCCAACAATCATTTTTTCAGCAATGCCTATTACTCTTCGGAACGAAATGACCTTCTTTATTTCGGTACCATCAACGGATTGGTCGCCATTGACCCACAAGTGGATTTAGCCGATATCCAAAAAGCGAAAGTAACCATCAGTTCCATCAGCATATCGGGAAATGTGGCCTATCCCCCCATGGCAACTAATGCATCCCATATCTATAGCGATGCAAATACCATTTGTTTGCATGAGAAAGACCATGGATTTACCATGGAATTCTCTACCTTGAACTATGGGAACTGCAATCGTGTAAAATACGAATACCGTCTGAAAGGATACGAACGCAATTGGACCTCCACACAAAACGGTGAATACAGCGCCAAATACAATGCCATACCCGCCGGCGACTATGTATTCCAAGTACGAGCCACTGATGAAAAAGGACATTGGGGCGAAGATATAACAGAAATAGAAATTCACGTCACTCCATATTTCTACAAAACAATATGGTTTTATTTATTGCTGATTCTTCTTATTGGTTTCGGCGTGTATTATTTCTATCAACGACGTGCCCGCCTCTATCAACAACAGAAGAAACGCTTGGAGAAAATTGTGGAACAACGTACCCAGGAATTGGCTGAGCAAAACAAGCAATTGGAAGCTATGGCCAAACACGTGGAAGAGGTAACCGAAGAAAAGATTACATTCTTCACCAACATTACCCACGAATTCCGTACACCCGTAACGCTCATCAACGGTCCATTGAAACGCGCCTTGAAAGAAAGTTCCGAACCTCAAGTACAAGAACAGTTGAAATTGGCTGAAAAGAATACCAACTACCTTCTTTCCTTGGTCAATGAACTGATGGACTTCCGAAAACTGGATGCCGAGAAGGTAGTGCTTCAACCACAAAACCGGGACTTGAAGAGTTTCATGCAAAACTTGATTATGCCTTTCGAAGTGTTTGCCCGTGAAAGAAACATCACCTTACGTACCTATTATCGTTTAAGCACCCCCTATTGGATATTCGACGAGGAATATTTACGCAAGGCATTGGTCAACCTCATTTCCAACGCTATCAAGTTCACTCCCGACAATGGACGTATCTCCATCTATGTAGCCTACATGAAGACAAAGAACGGAAAAGAAGGTATCTTTTTCGACGTTCGCGACACTGGGTACGGTATTGCACCCGAAGAAACCGAACGAATTTTCGAACGCTTCTATCAATCACCCAAGAGTGTGAAGTATCCGGTATACGGCCAAAGCAGCACAGGCATCGGTTTATTCCTATGCAAAAGAATTGTGGCATTACACGGAGGTGAAATTCAAGCCGGGAATAATCCTACAGGAGGTGCTTATTTCCGTGTACTCCTACCGTTAGAAAAAGGAGAAGATATTCAAAAAACACCGATTTCATCGGTCATTGGTACGATTGAAGATTTGTCCAAAGAAAAAGAAACGGCCGAAAGAAAAACTATTCTGGTGGCCGAAGATAATCCAGACATGAGAGCCTATATCCAATCCATTTTACAGAAAGACTACGATGTAATATTGGCACAAAACGGAGCTGAAGCATTGGAATATCTAACCCAATGGAATACCGATCTTATCATTAGTGACTTGATGATGCCTATCATGGATGGAAATGAGTTGTCCAAACAAGTAAAGGCTAATCTGGCTACCTCGCACATTCCTTTCCTAATGCTCACAGCTATACAATCCGAACAACAAGAAAAGCTCAGTTACGAAATAGGAGTGGACGAATACCTGCATAAACCTTTCGATGAGGATATCCTACGTCTTCGTATCCATAATATATTAAGTACACGCGAGAAATTCAAGCAACGCTTTACCAATCAGATGAACTATGAATCACTCAGCATAGCCAAGACCTCAAAAGACAGCATATTCATGGAAAGGGCACTCAATTTGATAAAAGAGAACTACAGCAATTCGGAATATAATTTGGAACGTTTTGTCAAGGACATGGGATACAGCAAAACCCTTGTCAACGAGAAGTTGCAATCAATTACCGGCCAATCCATCGGTGTTTTCATGAAAAACTACCGTTTGAATGTGGCTA
>CAZJFI010000150.1:0-4306 GCA_964545265.1 uncultured Phocaeicola sp. | reverse complement strand
TGTAGCAAGATGGGTGAATTGTCTGCAGACTATTTCACAACCAATCCTGAAGTACTTGAAGCTGTAGGCGGTAAAGTACCTGTAACTATCAACGGTAAGTTCCCTGAAAAGTACATGAAGAAGAATGCTTCTGTAGAAGTAACTCCTGTACTGAGATGGAACGGTGGTGAAGCAAAAGGCCAACCAGCAGTATTCCAAGGCGAAAAAGTAGAAGGCAACGGCCAAACTATTTCTTACAGAGCCGGTGGTAACTACACTATGAAGGCTTCTTTCGACTATGTTCCTGAAATGGCTAAGTCTGAATTGTACCTTGACTTCGTTATCAACAAGGGTGGCAAGACTTACACTATCCCTTCAGTAAAGATTGCTGATGGTGTTATCGCCACTTCTGAACTTCCTACTGTAAACAGTGCCAATGCTTCTTATGCAGCTGACGCTTACCAACGCATCATCAAGCAAGCTCAAGAAGCTAACATTATGTTCTTGATTCAACAAGCTAACTTGCGTAACAGCGAATTGAAGTCTGAAGCAATGAAGGAATTCCACAACAAGGTTGCTGAAGTTAACGCTGACACCAAGAACTATAAGTTGAACAACATCGAAGTATCTGCTTACGCTTCTCCTGATGGTGGTGTTAAGTTGAACACCGGCTTGGCAGAAAACCGTGAAAAGAATGCTGAAAAGTATTTGAACCGTGAATTGAAGAAGGCTAAGATTGAAACTGACGTTGACGCTAAGTACACAGCTCAAGACTGGGAAGGCTTCCAAGAATTGGTTGCTAAGTCTAACTTGCAAGACAAGGATTTGATTCTCCGCGTTCTTTCTATGTACCAAGATCCTGAACAAAGAGAAGCTGAAATCAAGAACATCTCTTCTGTTTACAAGACTTTGGCCGACGACATTCTTCCTCAATTGCGTCGCGCTCGTTTGACAGCTAACTACGACATCATTGGCCGTAGCGACGAAGAAATCAACGAAGCATTCGATACTGACGCTAAGGTATTGAGCGTAGAAGAATTGCTTTATGCTGCTACTTTGACTAACGACAACGCTCGTAAGGAAGCTATCTTCAACAAGACTATTCAGCTTTATCCTAACGACTATCGTGCTTACAACAACCTCGGTGAATTGGCATACGCTGCTGGCGATGTTGAAAAGGCCGCTTCTTACTTCAAGCAAGCTGCTGCTAAGAACGCTAACGCTGCTGAAGCTAACGCTAACCTCGGTTTGTGCGAATTGGCAAACAACAATGTAGCTGCTGCTGAAGCTTATTTGGGTAAGGCTACAGGTGCTGACGCTGTAAACGAAGCTTTGGGTAACCTTTACATCAAGCAAGGCCAATACCAAAGAGCTGTTAACGCATTCGGTGATGCTAAGACTAACAGTGCTGCTCAAGCTCAAATTTTGGCTAAGGACTACAACAAGGCTAAGGCTACTCTCCAAGCTGTCCAGAAGAAGGATGCTATGACTGACTATTTGATGGCTATCGTTGGTGCACGTACTAACAACGAATCATTGGTTGAAAGCAGCTTGAAGAGCGCAATCGCTAAGGATGCTTCATTGGCTGCTAAGGCTGCAAACGACCTTGAATTTGCAAAATATGCAAGCTTGTTGAAATAATCAACTCTTAAAAATACAGAAAACAGGATATCCTTTTTGGGGTATCCTGTTTTTTTATCCTCAAAATTACCTTATAAGCACAAAATTGCGTATTTTAGCGGAAAATTTACAAGAATGAAAAAAACAACATATTTATTACTGCTGGCAGTAACACTAACATTAATAGGTTGCGGCAACAAAACCCATTTTACACTTAAAGGGAAAATAACTGGGCTAAAGTCTGACACACTATTGGTTTACTACCAATTACCTGACTACAAACTAGATACCATCCTAACAAAAGAAGGAGAATTCACCTATACATTTCAACCTGACACCTTCACCATTTTCTCTTTGATGATTGATTCTACAAACATCTATCCTATTTATGCCGATAAAGGAGAAGAAGTGGAGATAAACGGAGCGGCAGACAGCCTCATCGTTAAAGGAAATGAAGTCAACCAAACCTTGGCCGGTTTGCTTTCTCTTTTAAAGAATACCCCTTCGGATTCCATTGAATATAAAGTAGATTCCATTATTCGCAAAAACAGTTATTCTTTCACCAACATCTATTTGATAGACAAATATTATGTACAAGATAGCTTGCCCGATTACAAAAAGATAAAAGAACTGATAAGTGGTATGAGCGGTATTATCCGAGAAACACCATACATCATGAATCTTTTGGCTAAAATAGAGCATCTTACCGAGAAAGAAAACAACCGAAACATTTACACATTGGCCAACAAGGACAGGAATGGGGAAAACATAACTTGGCCAAGTATTAAAGACAAATACATTCTAATTGACTTTTGGGCCAGTTGGGATAAGAAAAGTGTAGAAGCACAAGACTCATTGGTGCCTGTATTAAAAGCATTGAAAAAGGAGAAGTTTCAAATCGTCAGTCTTTCACTCGATTTGGATAAAGAGGCCTGGTTGGCAGCTTCGGATCGTGACACTACCCAATGGCTTCAAGTATGTGACTTTACCGGTTGGAACAATAAATTGGTCAAAGACCAAAGTATCCACTCCCTTCCCTCCAACATTTTATTGGACAAGAACAGACGAATTATCGAAAGGGATATACGGGGACAAGCGCTTATTGATAAGGTAAAAGAACTTATCAAAAAAGATGAAGAACGTGAGAAAGCCCGGAAAGAAGCCGAAAGAAAGAGAAAAAAGAAGAAATAAAACAAAGTTTCACATAAACCAAATAAAAACGATATGTTAGTAAAAGTCTACGGTGCAGCAGTACAAGGTATTGATGCCACCATCGTTACCATTGAAGTCAATAGTTCGAGAGGCATCAAATTCTTTTTAGTAGGGTTGCCCGACTCTGCCGTAAAAGAAAGCCATGAAAGAATCATTTCGGCCTTACAGGTTAACGGATATAAATTCCCTACCTGTCAGATTGTAGTAAACATGGCGCCTGCGGATATACGAAAAGAAGGATCTGCTTATGATTTGCCATTGGCTATCGGCATATTGGCTTCTACTAATGTCGTATCCAACGAAAAACTTTCCAAATACCTCATCATTGGTGAATTAAGTTTGGATGGAAGCTTACAACCCATCAAAGGTGCACTGCCCATTGCCATTTGTGCACGAACGCAAGGTTTTGAAGGGTTTATTCTTCCCAAACAAAATGCCCGCGAAGCAGCCGTAGTCAATAACTTGAATGTTTATGGTGTAGAAAACATCAAGGAGGTTATTGAATTCTTCAACAATGAACGTGAATTATCTCCCACCATCGTTAATACCCGTGAGGAATTCTTCCAGCACCAAAGCAATTTCCCTTTCGATTTTGCCGATGTAAAAGGACAAGAGAATGTAAAGCGAGCTTTGGAAGTGGCAGCAGCCGGCGGACATAACCTAATCATGATTGGAGCACCAGGAAGTGGAAAGTCTATGATGGCCAAGCGATTACCTGGTATACTTCCACCTTTATCACTGAGTGAGAGTTTGGAAACCACTAAAATTCATTCTGTAGCCGGAAAATTGGAGAAGAATGATTCCTTGATAGCTATTCGTCCTTTTCGTAGTCCCCATCACACCATATCACAAGTTGCCATGGTGGGAGGAGGGAGCAATCCTCAACCCGGAGAGATATCGCTTGCCCATAACGGAGTTTTGTATGCAGACGAACTTCCGGAGTTTTCCAAATCAACCCTTGAAGTACTCCGCCAGCCTTTGGAAGACCGTAAGATAACCATTGCTCGTGCAAAATATACCATAGAGTACCCTTGTTCTTTCATGTTTGTCGCCAGTATGAATCCCTGCCCATGTGGTTACTACAATCACCCCACCAAACCTTGTGTTTGTAATACGGGACAAGTACAACGCTATCTCAACAGAGTCTCAGGACCTTTAATGGATCGCATTGATATTCAAATAGAAATTGTCCCTGTACCCTTTGAGAAAATGTCCGATAGAGCCACTTCCGAGAGCAGCGCTGCCATTCGCGAGAGAGTCATTAAAGCCCGTAAAATACAAGAGCAACGCTTTGCCAATCACCCCGGCGTACATTGCAATGCACAAATGGAAAGTCGTTTGATACATCTGTATGCCGAGCCTGATACTCAAGGGATAAATCTGCTTCGAAATGCCATGAACCGATTGAACCTTTCGGCTCGTGCTTACGATCGTATTTTGAAAGTGGCACGTACCATTGCCGATTTGGAAGGAAGCGAACGAGTCATGTCACACC
>CAZJFI010000149.1:0-4356 GCA_964545265.1 uncultured Phocaeicola sp. | reverse complement strand
AATGCCGGATTGCAAATTGGACTGACAGAAGCGGAAGCAACAGGGGCTTTGTTGTGTCTGGACGTGACTGAAGCTGTAGTAGATGAGGCCATTGCGTTGGGATATAACTTCATTGTGTCGCACCATCCGCTCATCTTCAAGGAATTTAAATCCATCACCGGAAAGGATTACGTGGAAAGGTGCATCATGAAAGCTATTCAGAACAACATCGTCATCTACTCGGCACATACTAACTTAGACAATGCACAGGGGGGAGTAAACTACAAGATTGCCGAAAAGATAGGGTTGAAGAACGTACAGGTACTTGACCCCAAGATGCAAGGAGAAGTGGTGACCGGAGCCGGTGTGGTGGGAGAACTGACCGAACCCGAAACCGAAACAGATTTCCTGAAACGAATCAAGCGCTTGTTCGAAGTAGGATGTCTAAAGCATAACCGCCTGAACGGAAAATTGATACAGAAGGTGGCTCTTTGTGGAGGTTCGGGCGCATTCCTGCTATCCAAAGCTGTGGAGGAAGGAGCGGATGTGTTCATCACTGGTGAAGTGAAGTATCACGACTATTTCTATTACGACAACCGAATTCTGGTGGCTGAAATAGGACACTACGAAAGCGAACAATATACTAAAGAAATATTTTATTCAATCATACGGGAAATGTTTCCGGAGCTCGAAATACAGACTACCCGTGTAAACACCAATCCCATAAAATACTTGTAAACATTATGGCAAGAGAAGCAAAGAAAGACCCGAACGATTTTACGGTAGAAGAAAAGCTGAAAGCTTTGTATCAGTTGCAGACCATGTTGTCGGAAATCGACAAGATTAAGACGCTGAGAGGTGAACTTCCTTTGGAAGTACAGGATTTGGAAGACGAAGTGGCAGGATTGAACACTCGTATTGAAAAAATTGAACGCGATATCGCTGATTTACGCTCAAGCATGGCTAACAAACGTATTGAAATTGAAGCAGCCAAGGTATCAGTGGAAAAATATAAGACTCAACAGGAAAATGTACGCAATAACCGCGAATATGATGTGTTGAGTAAGGAAATAGAATTCCAGACATTGGAAATTGAACTTTGCGAAAAACGTATCCGCGAAGCACAAGTAGCCGAAAAGAACAAGAATGAAGAATTGGCTCGTAGCAATGAAGTTTTGGAAGAAAGAAAGCAAGACTTGGAAGCCAAGAAAATGGAACTGGAAGAAATTATTTCTGAAACCAAACAAGAAGAAGAAAGACTTCGCGAAAAGGCTAAAAGTTTGGAACTTACCATTGAACCGCGTTTGTTACAAGCTTTCAAGCGTATTCGTAAAAATACACGTAATGGTTTAGGTGTGGTATATGTACAACGTGACGCTTGTGGTGGTTGCTTTAACAAGATTCCGCCCCAGAAACAGCTCGATATCCGCTCACGTAAGAAAATCATTGTGTGCGAATATTGTGGCCGTATCATGGTAGACCCTGAATTGGCAGGAGTGAAATAATCATAACTCGTTATACGCAGGAATCTCCTGCAGGAAGGAATACTTCATGGTGGTGTAATCTATCCGACAACAATAATGTCCGATACCGTTACTCACTATGAGGTATTCTACTTTTAAGACCATATTATAGCGCGTAATTTGGTCGAATACGGCTTGGGTAATAGCTATATGAGGCGCCTTGTACTCTACAATCATCCGTGCACGCAAATCCTTGTTGTAAAGCACTGTATCGCATCGTTTACGGGTGCCGTTCAACTCTAGTTGGACCTCGTTGGCAAGCAATCCTTTAGGATAGCCTTTCACCTCGGTAAGGTAGTGTACAAAGTGTTGGCGAACCCATTCTTCTGGGGTGAGTGCCACAAATTTCTTCCGCAACGAATCGAATATCAAATTTTTTCCGTCGCGTTGTTGTATTTTAATGTCGAAAGATGGTAGGTTTAACGCTAACATTTACTATTTTTGCATTTATAGTTTTCTGCACAAAAATACAAAAGAAGATGAAAACAAAAGAAGAAATCGTGAAAAACTGGCTTCCGAGGTATACAAAAAGGAAATTGGAAGACTTTACTGAGTATATATTGCTGACCAATTTTGACAAGTATGTGGAATTGTTTGCCAAACGCTTTGGAGTTCCTGTACTTGGGAAAGATGCCAATATGACATCGGCATCGGCTCATGGTATTACTATCATCAACTTTGGCATGGGGAGTCCCAATGCGGCTATCATCATGGATTTGCTGGGTGCTATAGCCCCCAAAGCATGCCTCTTTTTGGGTAAATGTGGAGGCATTGACAAGAAGAATAAGTTGGGCGACTTTATTTTGCCTCTTGCCGCCATTAGAGGCGATGGAACATCGAATGATTATTACCCGCCCGAAGTACCCGCATTGCCTGCTTTTATGCTTCAGAGAGCCGTCTCGTCCACCATACGTGATAATGCACGCGATTATTGGACCGGTACGGTGTACACCACCAATCGGCGTATTTGGGAGCATGACGAGGATTTCAAGAAGCATCTGCTCAAGACTCGGGCTATGTGTGTGGATATGGAGACGGCTACGCTTTTTGTAACGGGTTTTTACAATCATATTCCTACGGGAGCCTTGTTGCTGGTGTCCGACCAACCTATGATTCCGGAAGGAGTGAAGACTGAGGCTAGTGACAAGATTGTGACCGAACGGTTTGTAGAGGATCATGTGAACATCGGCATTGATGCCATGCGTATGATTATAGAAGAAAAGAAGACCGTGAAGCACATGAAATATGAATGGTAGTTAATGGAACAACTATGGCAAAAGAAACGACATATGAAGAAATAGCGCGCGATTTGAAGAATCGTATCTACAAGCCCGTGTATTACTTGATGGGGGAAGAATCGTATTATATTGACAAGATTTCGGAATACATAGCGCAAACTGTATTGACTGACGAGGAGAAGGAATTCAACCTGACGGTAGTGTATGGCTCGGATACGGATGTAGCTACCATAATCAATGCAGCTAAAAGATATCCCATGATGGCCGAACGGCAAGTGGTGATTGTAAAGGAAGCGCAGCAGTTAAAGAATATAGAAGAATTGGTTTATTATGTACAAAAACCTTTACAGTCAACTGTTCTTGTACTTTGCCATAAGAATGGAACCATTGACCGACGGAAGAAGTTGGCCGCTGGGATAGAAAAGGTGGGGGTGTTGTTCGAATCGAAGAAGATAAAGGAGGCACAATTGCCGGGTTTTATCACGTCCTATCTGAAGCGGAAGTCGGTGGATATTGAGCCCAAAGCATCGGAAATGATGGCCGAATTTGTTGGCGCTGATTTGAATAGGATGGCGGGAGAACTTGATAAATTAGTCATAACTCTTCCTCAGGGTGTGACTCGTGTATCACCCGAACAAATTGAGCAGAATATTGGAATCAGCAAGGATTACAATAACTACGAACTGAGAAGTGCACTAGTGGCAAAAGATGTGCTCAAAGCTAATAAAATCATCAAATATTTTGAAGAGAATCCCAAAACTAACCCTATACAAATGACACTTTCGGTGTTGTTCGGTTTCTTCTCGAACTTGATGTTGGCCTACTATGCGCCCGAGAAGACCGAGCAAGGAGTAGCCGCCCAATTGGGGCTGCGCTCGCCTTGGCAAGCACGGGAGTACATGACAGCCATGCGCCAATATAGTGGGGTGAAGGTGATGCAGATTATTGGTGAGATTCGGTATTGCGATGCCCAATCGAAAGGGGTGGGCAATTCGTCCCTGAGCGATGCCGATTTGTTACGCGAGCTGATCTATAAAATTCTACATTGATTGCTTCGGCTTTCACAGGGCTTTTATTCCTACTTTGTCATCCTGAGTAATCCTTCTTGTCATCCTGAGCGGAGCGAAGGATCTGATGATATAAACGTGATGTAAACAGATTTATTCATCGCTTCGCTTTTCTTGATGAGATAAGGAAAAAAGGGGAGATTCTCCGTTGGAAACGACCCTTTTTCTAGATTGAACTTCTTTTTAATACTTAAAAAACTATTTAACTTATTATTTTTCAGATGTTTATTATAAAAATGAGCCTCTGAGAATCGTTTGTTTCTTCAGGTTCGGCCATTTGGGCGTAAATACCGCAAGGATTTTTCTTTTTGTAAAGAAAGAGTGGGTAAGTGCTTTACTTTATTTAATATTTCACATTTGTCAATTCAAAACTTACATGTAATTTGTAATAGATACAAAGTGAAAATAGTATATTCTTTGTGTTTGTCTTGTGAAATTTACATTTCAACTTTATTAAACTTAAGTTTTGTGTATTTACAAACGTAATGAGATGCCCTTGAGTAGGGTAGCGGTTAATTGATGTAATTCTTTTCAAATGTATAAGAGATA
>CAZJFI010000148.1:1641-4357 GCA_964545265.1 uncultured Phocaeicola sp. | reverse complement strand
ACAAACGTATCATAACGTGGAGTATCTGATTGTAGACGGTGCTTCCAAAGACAATACATTGGAAATTGCCCAAAAATACAAGGACCGCATCCATCGGGTGGTAAGCGAACCGGATAAAGGACTGTACGATGCCATGAACAAAGGTATCCGAATGGCCACCGGCGATTATGTCTGCTTCTTGAATGCAGGCGACAAGCTACACGAAAACGACACCTTGCAACAAATGGTACATTCACTGAATGGGGTAAAGAAACTTCCTGACGTTTTATATGGAGAAACCGCCATTGTGGATGAGCAGGGGCATTTCCTGCGAATGCGACGACTGGAAACCCCTGAAGTACTGAACTGGAAAAGTTTCAAGAAAGGTATGTTGGTATGCCATCAGGCATTTTTCGCCAAAAGGGAACTGGCTGTAAAAGAGTACTATGACCTGTCTTACCGGTTTTCGGCCGATTTTGATTGGTGTATCCGTATCATGAAACAGGCCAAGGTTCTTCACAACACCCATCAAATTATTATCGACTATTTAAATGAAGGTATGACCACCCAAAACCATAAAGCGTCCCTTAAGGAACGCTTCTGTATAATGGTCAAACATTATGGTTGGGTAAGCACTACACTATACCATCTGTGGTTTATCTTACGGACTATCTACAAGAAATAGCTTATTCCTTTTTTCTCTTTTTAATTTCCAACACCACTATCACAATGGCTGCAATGGCCAACAAAGCAAAAGCTATGTAAGCAATGGTTTCTGTAGCATGGAGTGTACCCGGGTCGAACTTAAATTCCACCACATGTTGGCCGGCCGGTACATTCATAGCGCGAAGCATGTAATTGGCTCGTCCATGCTCTACCTTTTCACCGTCAATGTAGGCTTGCCAACCGGGGTAATA
The DNA here is from genome assembly GCA_964545265.1 of uncultured Phocaeicola sp. Taxonomy (GTDB): domain Bacteria; phylum Bacteroidota; class Bacteroidia; order Bacteroidales; family Bacteroidaceae; genus Phocaeicola. The sequence goes on along the minus strand of CAZJFI010000148.1, from coordinate 3,461 downwards.
GATTTCGGAAAAGACAACCGTACCACCCTTAGAAGAATTTACTTCGTATTTCAAATCATTAGGTTCGTAAGCGGTAAGTGTGATGCTACAAGTAGAATCGGCTACAGAAGAAGGCTGTACTACAGATTCAAAACGTTTGTCGACAACAATCTGGTGAAGAGGGTCAATACCATGAATAGCAGCTATTTCTTCATTGGCATTTTTTACATATTGTATTTCGTCTACAAACCAAGCATTACCCAAAGCAAAAGGATTTCGCAACGGAATGGTCTGTCCACCTTCCAAAGGGAAAATAAAGTAACGGGCATTCAGCATGTTCAATACAGGGAACTTGGATGCATCCAAGCTATCCATGTCACCACCGGCTTCGGCTACCTCTTTAAACAAGGAATTCATTTCCGTGGAAATATGTTCTTCTATCATTTCCTGATAACGGCGCAACTTGGCCGCATGATAACCACCAATGCTCTTATGCCAATACGAAGTATTGTTTTCGTTGAACGTATTGCCGGCCAAATTCAGTACACGATAGTTCAAATCTTTATCCTGAAGGATTATCTTATCGGTTTCTGTAGGTTCGAAAGTGCGGGTTTGTTCTTGCTTTTCTACAAACTGACCATCGTACAGATAGCGTTTGTTTACATCCCACATATCCACCAAACACAATACAATCAAAGCACCTATCAACACATTCTGTTTCAATTTACCGGCACTATACATCCAAAGCAGGATTATGCCAATCAGTATAATAAAGACACTTCTCCAGGCATCGGACGTAAACATACTCATACGAACTTCTTCCAAATTGGCAAGCAATGGCACTAACTGATCGGCAGGAATACCTTGCAAGGCATGCATTTCCATACTGGATACGTAAGACGAGAAGAACAACTTAGGAGCTAAGGCAAACAATAAAGCCAAACCTCCGGTCAATCCTAAGCTGATAAGAATTTCTTTTCTGTTTTCCTTCAGAAGTTGGGGACGTTCTACCCATTCCTTCAAAGCCAACATAGCCAATAGAGGAATGGTAAATTCGGCTACTACCAAGATGGAAGATACAGTACGGAACTTGCTATACATGGGGATATAGTCGATAAAGAAATCGGTAAATCCCATAAAGTTCTTACCCCAAGAAAGCAATATAGAAAGAATAGTTGCTACCAAAAGCGCCCATTTCATCGGACCTTTTACAATAAAAAGACCTAAAACAAAAAGGAACATAACAAAAGCACCGACGTAAACAGGACCGGATGTACCCGGTTGTTCTCCCCAGTACTGACCTATCTGGCGATAAATGTTCATATACATCGGATTGGCTTTCTCCATCGCCTTTTCGTTCATAGCCAAAGGAACGGAAGCGCCTCCCTTGGTATTAGGAACCAACAAAGTGAAAGTTTCGCCTATACCATAGCTCCATTGGGTGATATAATCGCGTTCCAATCCACTGTTGGTTTGGTTTGCTGAATTTTCTTTTATCAATTCGCTTTTGCCACGCATCGACTCCTTACTATATTCATAAGTATGGTATAGATTGGACAGGTTGATACATATACCCAAAATTCCAGCTACAGCCAATACACCTGTAGCCTTCAGGAAATGAGACATTTCTTGTTGTTTGCGTGCCATAATGCCATAGGCTATGAACATGGCCAACATCACAATCAAGAAATAATAGCTCATCTGGATGTGATTGGAATTAATCTGAAGCGCAACAAACAGTGCGGTAAGCAATCCACCCAACAAATATTTCTTCCGGAATATCAGTACCATACCCGCAATGGTAGGTGGAATATAGGCCAAAGTCATCAGCTTCCAGATAT
>CAZJFI010000148.1:0-1541 GCA_964545265.1 uncultured Phocaeicola sp. | reverse complement strand
ACCATACCCGCAATGGTAGGTGGAATATAGGCCAAAGTCATCAGCTTCCAGATATGTCCGGCCGCTATGATGATGAAGAAATAGGATGAAAATGCCCAGACAATGGCTCCTAAAGCCGACATCCACACTTTAAAGTTGAATGCACGAAGCAGAATATAGAAGCCTAACAACATCACAAATACATACCATACATAGGTGGGGAGGTACAAGTGATAAAGATCGGCTATCTTACTCAAAAGATTGGTTGAATCATAACTGGGAGCCAATTGATAGGTAGGCATACCACTAAAAACAGCGTTGGTCCAACGAGTCTTCTTACCCGTACGTTTGTGGTATTCAGAATGTTCTTGTCCTGCACCTATACCGGCTACAGAATCGTGTTGCGACAAAATACGTCCTTCGGTTACAGCCGGACAAAAATAAACAAACGAAATTACAGCAAAAAAGGCAATCACTATAATATCGGGTAATAATCTTTTAATAGCATTCATAATCATATCCTTAATATATTCAGCCGCAAAGATACGGATTACTTCAAATAAAATACTTACTTTTGTGCGATAAATAATTTAATTTATGAAAATAGGAATCATTACCGCCATGAGTTCGGAACATAAACAAGTGGCGCAACTCTTGAATAACAAAAAGGAACATACCGAAGGTATTTATTCATATACCGAAGGGTGTATAGGAAACAATACCATTATACTTACCCAATGTGGTATCGGGAAGGTGAATGCAGCAGCTGGTGCCGTAGAATTGATTCGTGGCTTTCAACCCGATTGCATCATCAGTACAGGGGTAGCCGGAGGCATAGACAAATGTCTCAAAGTAATGGATGTGGTAGCCAGCAAACAGATTGTTTACCACGATGTGTGGTGCGGTGAAGGAAATGCTTACGGACAAGTACAGGGACTTCCTACCTATTTCGAAGGAAATGGCACTCTTTTTAATTGCGCCATGTCGCTCGATACGGATACGGCCATTCATGGAGGCTTGATTTGTAGTGGCGATAAATTTATAACCGACCGTAAGGAACTGGATGAAATCAAAGGGAATTTCCCTGAAGGGCTGGCGGTAGATATGGAATCAGGAGCCATTGCCCAAGTATGTTATATATATAAGGTACCATTCATCAGCTTCCGTATCATCAGCGATACACCGGGAGCCGAAAACCATTGGGAACAATATACTAACTTCTGGGGAGAAATGGCCGATCGCTCATTTGGTGTAACCAAAGCTTTCCTTGATTCGCTTCCTAATCAAATTCAGAAGTAACTATCATTCATTCAACTTGTCATCCTGAGCATTGCGAAGGATCCGGTTACATCAGCTAACGCTTCCCAGATTCTTCACTATGTTCAGAATGACAATATAATAACTAAAACAATGAAAAAAATACCCAGCTTTACCATCGACCATATCCGCTTGCTTCGAGGTATCTATGTTTCTCGTAAGGACCAAGTAGGCAATGAAGTGATTACTACTTTCGATATCCGTATGAAAGAGCCTAATCGTGAACCGGCATTAGGACAAGGCGC
>CAZJFI010000147.1:0-4382 GCA_964545265.1 uncultured Phocaeicola sp. | reverse complement strand
TAACTAAAGTATGAAAAGAATACTCACAGTCGGTGTATATGATTTATTGCATATCGGCCACATTGAACTTTTCCGTAAGGCCAAAGCATTAGGCGATTGGCTGATTGTAGCAGTACAAGCTTCGGACTCTGTACTAACCTACAAGCCTGATTCCAACCTTGTATATAGCACAGAAGAACGATGTTACATGGTTCGTTCCATCCGTTATGTAAACGAGGTTGTTGTTTACAACGGAGTGGACGATATTGTGAAACGTATCGATTTCGACATTTTGGTAACCGGCCCCGACCAAAACCATGCAGGTTTTCAAGCTGCCATTGCATATTGCAAGGAATACCACAAGGAAGTTGTCACTCTCCCCCGTACCGAAGGTATTTCTTCATCCCAACTCAAAGACTTAATCAAGAGCATGGACTGACGGATTGAATTCTCTATATGGCAAATTCAAATCCATAAAATGAAAGTTATGCTGATGACGTTTTTCGGGTGGTGGAGGAGTCATATAATCTCCGAATAACTGCGAAAGATAAGCATGGTTATCTTTCATTCCCATAACACTTTTCCCCTCAAATGGTATCGGTGTAGGTTCACCAAGCACTTCCACCTTATCAACCATACTACCCAATCCGTCATTATGGTTAACTGCCGCCAATCTACAAGTTTTCAAATCATACTTCATCATATGTTTCTTAATCTTTCTCTGGATTCCAGCCAATGTATAACATTTGCGTGCCAACAAAGGAATCCAACAAGAAGGACCATGACCATGACGATACGGATCACGAAAAAGGAAATAAAGCACTTTCTTCAAATACTTGTACTTCATATCATAAAGACGCTGAGCCAGTTTTCCCTCAGGGGCTCCATCTATAGGAAAAACGTCCACATACACCCCTCCCAAATAATACAGATGGGGACGTTCTATCAATGTAGTACCGGCATCCTGTACCTTGCCAAAATGAAGAGGGTATTTTGAATCATTTTCATAACATACAAATTCGTAAGGCTGCGGCAACCATTCCTTACTATGAGCAATCAATTTCTCATAATCCTCACGAGGCATCGCAATATCCATATCATCATCCCAAGGAATGAATCCTTTTTCGCGTACGGCTCCTATCAGTGAACCATCCACTAAATAATATTTCAAATCATGCTCTTTACACATCTTATCTATAACCATTAAGATATCTAAAAGTCGCAATTGCAAAGGTCTTATTTCATATTTAGCCATACATAACAATTTTAAAACATAGTACTTTTATATTATCTATCATACATTTTACGTATTATTGTATTCTGATATTCTTTTTAAAATGATACAAACGCACATTATCCCTTGTATCGCAACTGCGTTTGTCACTCTCATACACTTGCTCAAAGCTATACGAAGTCTGTTGTGGCAAATAATTGGCTGCATCCTTTTTACCAATCAACAAATAGCCTTCTTCCGGCTTTTCCGATTCGAACAGTAAAACACGGTTCCCGCAATAAAAATTGATGGTAAAGAACCGCATCATATCCGCTTTGATATATGAAAAAAGATTTCCTTCCGGAACAAATTCCATCACATCCTCAACCAACCGCTTATCGGATTTGACATTGAGTATAGTTGGTTGAAGAACACCATCCAAGGCCAAGAAGATAGCGAAGACCGATGATATTAACGTATAGGTCATGGCACGATAATTGTTCTTTTTCAGCGGACCTACAAACAGATAAATTGCTACGATGAATGGTAACAAAATCAAAACAATGTTATCTATTCCCAATGGCATGGATTCGAGTGCATGCAAATAGGCAATGTTTTCGGCAGCATGCTTACCACCAAAGATTGATTCGGGAATCCACCCCAACCGTACCATTCCAAAAACAAGTGTCAACAAAGCTCCTAACGAACAAAGAATGATACTGAAAAACTTCAATGATTTGGCCTTTTGACTGTATAAATAAATAAACAGTTCAGCCAAATAATAAGCGATGAAAGGGAAAATAGGCAACAAATATACACTTCGCTTGCTTTTGGGAATGCAATAGAAAACAAAAATAACAACAATACTCAATAAGGAATACAATCTGACGGCATCCATCTGGCGCAAATAATTTACCAAACGAGTCCATATTTTCTTTATACCTCCTGTAGGTCGGGAATACTTCAAGAAGAATAATTGAACGAGAAGTAATATTGTATAAGGCAAAAGTCCTGCGGCCAACATGATAAAATAATAATGTACCCCATTTTCGTGCGATTCATAACTCATCTTACCCATAAACCTGCCTAAATTCTCTTCCATTACCAAGGATATGAAATTGTCTCCCCCTTGCTGATAGGCAGCCAAATACCATAAAGCAGGTAACAGACACGAAGCCAAACCTGTCAGAACCATTTTCCAAAAGGCTTTGAAGAAAGAAACACCTCTTATCAACAGAAAGACACCAGTAATCAAACAAGGGAGCAAAATACCTACCGGACCCTTAGTCAGTGTAGCACATCCCATAAAGATGGCAGCTATCCATGGAAGCCCTTTCATGCCTTTTTCATACCATCGGTACAATTGATAAAGAGCCAGTACAATAAAAACGGTCAACACCATATCCACGCGACAGGCAAAAGCCGCCCGATGCACTTCGAAATTACTCAATAAAATCAAAGATGCCAAAAAAGCCACTTCCTTTCCCCTCCGTTTGACATAAAAGAGGAAACCTGTCAATGACATGACAATCAACGCCAAGGCCGAAGGCATACGCGAGGTGTATTCCGTAACCGCTCCATTCAAAGCCGAGAAACCGGCTATCAACCAATGAAAGAACGGCGGTTTATACGCAATGTCTCCCCCATTGTTCTGTGGCAATATCCAATTACCCGTTTCCAACATCGAGTAGGCAACAATCGCCTCACGAGGTTCACCTTTCGTATGAAAATCCGTCATACCCAAAAAGGGCAATAAAGTCAAGATACTGATAAATACCAATCCTATAAATTCCTTTGATTTCATATTTTATTCCACTTAGATTCAAAAAGAACGACAAGTATATAAAAAAAATGCTTTCTCCGCAAATTTTCACCTGTTTTACTGCCCTATAGGTAAAATTTTAGTTACTTTTGTTCGATAAATGAAAACAGAAAGAATGAAAAAATACCCCATAACCCGTTTCCTACAAGCATTGTACTATTTGCTTGGCATTCATGTAGCTGCCTTGTTGGTCTTCTTTGTTTTTCGTCTGATACTTTTTTGTAGTATCGATTATGATTTTTCTGACGAAATACAAGGTGATTGGTTACTGCAAGCAACTGCTTTCATCAAGGGATTGTGGTTTGACAATGTCATTGGTTGTTATATTCTGATTCTTCCGTTGGTGGTAATGTGGATAGCCTCCTTGTTCAACTATACCGCCAAATGGTTATACTTGTTCACAGGAGGCTGGTTCATCGGATTCTACTCCTTGTCGTTCATTATTTGTGCGGCCAACATACCTTATTTTGAATACTTCTTCAAAATTATCAATTCTTCCATCTTCAATTGGTTTGGATACGCAGGGACTACCGCCGGTATGATATTCGGAGAGACATCCTATTATTTTCCTATCGGTTTGGGAATAGCCTCTATCGCTTTATGGGGAATTGGTGTACACCTTTGGTCAAAGAAATGTTACGAACGAAGTCGCCAAATCGCCCCAACTCCCCAAATGAAAGAACGTATAGGTACTTTCATGGCAGGTCTCTTGTGTGTTGGTCTTTGTCTCTTCGGTATTCGAGGAAGAATGGGATATAACCCCATCAAAGTAAGTCAAGCCTATTATTGTGAGGACCCTTTCTTGAATCAATTGGGGGTAAGTCCTGTCTTTAATCTGCTGACAAGCACATTGGATGACAACCGTAAGGAAAACCGCTATCTGCAACTGATGGATGAAGAAGAAGCTGTAGCACAAGTACAGCAATACCTTTTAAGAGATGGAATAGCTGACATCTCCCCCATTGCACGGAAGGTAACCCAAGACACTACCGCTAACCATCGGAATATAGTGCTTATCTTCATGGAATCCATGTCAGCCAAACTGATGCAAGCTTTCGGCCAATCCAAAACATTGACTCCTTACCTGGATAGTCTATATCATGAATCTTTAAGCTTCAATAACATCTATTCGGCAGGTATTCATACCAACCACGGACTCTACTCTACCTTGTATTCCTTTCCTACCATTATGAAACGGAATGCCATGAAAGGTAGTGTGATTCCTATCTATAGCGGATTACCTACTGTCTTGAAGGACAACGGATATCACAACTTGTTCTTCATGACCCATGAATCGCAATACGATAACATGAACGCTTTCTTCCGCACCAACGGATTCGATGAAATTTATGCCGAAGAAAACTATCC